>NZ_JAGGQY010000101.1:0-36140 GCF_018613105.1 Bacillus sp. ISL-77 | reverse complement strand
TTCAAATAAAGCTGAACCATCTGATTCTTGAATTCTTCTGTGAACTTTCTTCGCTCTCTTTTGGTCATAATAGATTCTCCTCAGTAATAGTAACTGTAGTCTACTTGACCTTAATATTTCTGTCCAGTTAACTGTAACCTATCCAAAGTGTTCTCCTTGGAAAAGCAACACTTAAGACCAGTCATCAAAAATATAAATTTCACAAACAAATATGAGAATAGTATAACAAGAAGTGTCCATAAGGACAATACCATACGGTATTTGTCTAATCGGTATTCTCTTCCACTCGGGACGTTTAGTAAATATGAAACCGTATGTGTAAAGGAATCTGAGGATCAATATCTATTAATCTATATCCCTGAAACAGGAGAAGTGATTGCAAAACATAAGATACCTGATGGGAAAGGTCAATTGATGAAAGATAGAAATCACACACGCGATCGAACAAAAGGCATAGATGCATATCTTGATACTGTTGCGAACCAATTTAAGGAAAAGGAAGTCGTAAATCACTATCTAAATACCCTTCGGGAGAAGTATCCTCGATATATTCGAGATCAATTACAAATCATATTAAGAGAGACAAAACAAAATAGCGATGACCTATTATCAGCAGCACTACAAGAATGTGTCAGAAGAAAATTATATAGTGCGACAGATTTCAGCGACATCATTCAGTACCTTAAACGACAACGCCAAGTTCATGATACAGTGAATGACAACGCTGAGAATGTAACGCCACTAAATAGTCTTACAGGTTGGATTATGGAGACAGAAGCCCCAAAAAGAGAAGTGGATACCTACACGGTTTTATTGGAAGGTGATTCAAATTGAGTCAGCTCCAACAGCTACAAGAATTCATGAGAACCCTGCGTTTGTCTGAAACAGCAAACCACTTACCTGCCATAATCAGAGAGGCTGAGCAAAAGGATTTATCCTTTACTCAGTTTCTCCTTGATGTGGTGACCTATGAGCAGAGTCGCAGGGAGGAAAAACAACTAGAGAAGCGATTTAAATGGGCGACATTTCCCTTTTATAGCACAGTCGATGAATACGACTTAAAAGAGCAAAAATCATTAAGTAGTAAGAAGTTAAACCAGTTAAAGGATTTAACATGGATTGAGCAACTTTATAATATTATCTTCTTGGACAAACAGGTGTGGGTAAAACCCATCTTTCGATCGGGTTAGGAATTGAAGCTTTAAACCATGGCTATAAAGTGATTTTCACAACCATGGGCGATTTAATTCATGTATTAAAAACAGAAGAAATTACTAGAAAATCGAAAACAAGAATGAAACGAATTAGAGAAGCAGATTTAGTAATTATAGATGATCTAATGTTTATGGCAATGGATAAGCAAGAAGCTAATATGTTTTTTCATCTAATAAATAATCTTTATAATCAAACATCTATAATTTTAACTTCAAATAAAGGACCAAAAGAATGGGGTGAGTTATTGGGGGACCAAGCAATCACTACTGCTATATTGGATAGAATTTTGCATCGAGTGGAGATCATTCATTTAAACGAAGATAGTTGGCGAATGAAACATCGAAAAACAATATTTGGTGGCCAAAGTGTTTCAAATTAATCAGCAGAAATTGTGTCATTCTACTTGACGGTCACACAAGATATTGATTTTGAAGATGGTTCTATTGATGTAAATAAAACGCTTCATCATCAAATAAACGAAGTTCAAAAAGATAGAATCGGACCTCCTAAAACTGAAAAAGCCTATAGAAAAATAAAAGTTGATAAAAAACTTTTAGAGGAATTAAAAGACCTTAAAAAACCCGCTGACCAAAATAAGGAAATATATGGTGACGAATATCACTATTATGAAGATTTACAAAAACAAAAATATGATTTAGTTTTTTGTTATGATAATGGAGAATTTATTCCAAAGTCTACTCTTTTTAATGCCTTGAAAAGAGTTTTAGAAAAATCTAAATTAGGTAAAAGAATTACTATTCATGATTTAAGAGACACACATACTGTTATGTGTTTAGAAGCTGGTATGCCCTTACAGGAAGTTTCAGAAAGATTGGGTCATGAAGATATAAGTACAACGAATGAATTTTACATTCACATTACCGATAAAATGAAAAACACTTCTATTGAAAAATTGGAAAATTACATGAGCGAACTTCTTGATGAATAGGTTAGAATATCGGTCAAAAAAGTCCGTCAAAAATGCTAGTCGGTCAAAGTTTGTTTTTCAGTCGGTCAAAAGTTGGTCAAAATAAAAGTCGGTCAAACTCATGAAAAATTTGACCGACTAAGAAATGTTATTATATCAATACTTAATAGCTTAGAATTTTGAATGGTAGTTCTCAATTTCCCAAGAATGTACACTTGTACGGTAGCTATCCCATTCTGATTTCTTCAATGAGACATACTCGCTGTATACATGCTCTCCTAGTGTTTTAGCAGCAATCTCACCTGATTCTAATTCTTTTATTGACTCTGCTAAGCTACCAGGAAGGTTATCAATACCTAGGAATGCTCTTTTCTCTTCGTTCATATGGAAAATATCTTCATTAATTGGTGCTGGCGCTTCTAGTCCTTTTTCGATTCCATCTAGACCTGCAGACGCGATCACCGCAAACGTTAAGTAAGGGTTAGCTGATGGATCTGGACAACGTAATTCAACGCGTGTCGCAAGACCTCTTTTTGCTGGAATACGAATAAGCGCTGAACGGTTAGAAGCAGACCAAGCAATATAACATGGTGCTTCATAGCCTGGAACTAAACGCTTGTAAGAGTTTACTAGTGGGTTTGTGACTGCCGTAAAGCTCTTTACGTTTTCTAGGACACCTGCAATGAATTGGTATGCTTTTTCCGATAATTGTAACTCATCTTCTGGATTAAAGAAGGCATTTTCGCTTCCTTCAAAGAATGACATATTGACATGCATACCAGAACCGTTGATTCCAAATACTGGTTTTGGCATAAATGTAGCGTGCAATCCAAATTTCTTCGCAACTGTCTTCACGACCCATTTATATGTTGTTGACAGGTCTGCTGCCGTTAAAGCATCAGCATATTTAAAGTTAATTTCATGTTGTCCTTCTGCTACTTCGTGATGAGATGCTTCAATGGTAAATCCCATCGCTTTTAAGGCACGGTAGATTTCTAAACGAACGCGCTCGCCAAGATCATGTGGTGATGGCTCAAAATAACCTGCTTTATCACCGAGTTCTTGCGTTGCATATCCATTTTCATCTGTTTTAAAAAGGAAAAATTCTAACTCAGGTCCAACTGAAATCGTGTACCCTTGATCAGCAGCACGTTCCACTGTTTTTTTGAGAACATTTCTCGTATCCCCAGCAAAAAGTGAGCCGTCTGGGTTCTTTACAGAACATAAGAAGCGTGCTTCTGCATATCCCTCTTCTACTGTCCAAGGAAGAACTGCGAATGTAGCTAAATCTGGTTGAAGATAAAGGTCCGATTTATTAATCGGTGAAAAACCTTTAATCGAAGAACCATCAAACATCATTTTACCTTCTACGACATCTTCTAGTTGCTCAACTGTTACCGTAACGTGCTTTAAGATCCCTTCTATGTCGACAAATTGCAAGTGTAATAGTTCAACACTTTTTTCTTTAATCGTTTCTTTAATTTGTTCTAGAGTTGTAGTAGCGGCGGGTGAGTTTGAAATTAGTGTGTTTGTCATGTTATATTACCTCGCAATTTCATGTTATATTTTGTTACATCTATAAATTGATTATATTTAAAAATTCATAGTTTGACAATCCTTTTTTATGATTTTTTTGAATATTTATGCCACTTTTTCAGTAAGCGTTTTCATAATTCGAGCATTAGAATGTAGTATTTTCAATCTGTATGGGGTTTTTCGGATTTATAAAAATACAAAAACGTGTATAATAGGTTTATAAAAAAAGTGTCAGACCCGAGCAATTAGAGTATGTAATAGGTTGACCATTTTTCTTGGTTAAGAAATACGACATACAATAAAGAGAAAACCCTCTATCCGCTGATAGAGGGTTTTCTCTTTACTATGATGCTTTTTGGATATCTATATCTTTTCCTTCTTTACGCATCTTATTAAATTCAGCAGTCGCTGTGAATAGGACGTCTGTGGATGAGTTCAGTGCTGTTTCAAAAGAGTCTTGTAAAACTCCGATGATAAAGCCTACCCCAACTACCTGCATAGCCACATCAGCTGGAATTCCGAATAAGCTGCATGCTAGAGGAATAAGTAATAAGGAACCGCCAGCAACCCCTGAAGCACCGCATGCACATACAGCGGACAATACGCTGAGAATGATTGCTGTAGGTATATCCACCTGAATGCCTAGTGTATGAACTGCCGCAAGTGTCAAAACAGAAATCGTAACAGCTGCACCAGCCATATTGACGGTGGCGCCAAGTGGAATAGATACAGAATAGGTATCCTTATCTAATCCTAGTTTTTCACATAATCTCATATTGACAGGAATGTTTGCAGCCGAGCTGCGTGTAAAGAATGCTGTAATACCGCTTTCCTTTATGCACTTAAATACAAGCGGGTATGGATTCTGACGAATTGCCGCAAAGACAATGATTGGATTAACAACAAGTGCCACAAAGACCATGCAGCCAATCAAAACTAAAAGTAATTTTCCATAACTAAGTAAAGATTCAATTCCATTTGTAGTAATAGACTCAATAACTAGACCCATGATTCCAAATGGTGCAAACTTAATGACCCATGTAACTACTTTGGATACGGCATCTGAAAAATTAGAAATCATTGTTTTTGTCGTATCCGGGGCATTTTTTAAAGCAACACCAAGGACTATAGCCCAAGCTAAAATACCGATATAGTTCCCATTAAAAATGGCCTTCACTGGGTTATCCACAACGTTCATCAGTAATGCTTTGAGTACCTCTACCACACCACCAGGAGCCGCCAACTCCTCAGCACCCTTTGCAAGTGTTAAGCCTACAGGAAAAATAAAGCTTACAATAACAGCTACTAATCCAGCTAAAAAGGTTCCTAGAAGGTATAGGAAAATAATAGATTTCATATTCGTTTGGTGACCACTCTTGTGTTGAGCGATGGCTGACATAACTAAGAAAAGTACCAGCACTGGTGCTATTGCTTTTAATGCCCCTACAAACAAAGAACCTAATATCACAATGGGATTTGCTGCTTCTGGGATCGTAACCGCCAGGATAATACCAATAATCAAACCTACAATTATTTGTTTTACCAGACTCATATGATTCCACTTATTCATTAGTTTTTTCAAGATATATTCCCCCACTTGTTTGAGATAATATTGCAACATTCATTGTCTATTTAGATGTGCATGTTCACTCTCCACTTAATCAACTGAACTATTCTCTAACAAATAGTATTATAATGAATATTTAGACATATTACAATAGTATTATTTTTTGTTAAATGTAGTAAATAATAAAAATAAAACACTGCTCTCAAATGTGAGTTCCCTCTGATGAACTGCTTTTCAAATGATCCAGCTTAAATAAAAAGAGTAATAGTAATGATTCAAAGTGTACAGCTATGATTTTTCACGAAATATCCTTCCGCACTTCTTTCCTTGAGATTAAGATATTTTCCACCTCATTCACATTGTTTGTTATTTGACTATATTAACTTAATAATTTGCATGAATCAAGTAATATTTTAAGATAAAACACGAACGTTAATAAAAAATACTAAAAAAATGTTCGAGTTTAATTAAATGTAGATTCCTTTGAATATTGAACTAAAGAATATAAATGTACACAGTAAAAGAGAATTCAGTGTAGAATAACTATTATGAAGTGGAGGTCGTAAAATGAAAAAAGTGATTATTTATTCCCAAGAGACGTGCCCACCTTGTCATGCGGAAAAACTATGGTTAAAAGAAAATGGGATTGAGTTCGAAGAAAAAGATATTCGTAAAAACGATCAATATCTGCAAGAACTTATTGAACTAGGTGCTTCTGCTACACCAGTAACCATTATCAAAGACGAAGATAGCGAAGAGTTCATCCTAGGATTTGATCAAGCTAAATTCGCTGAATTATTTGGGGTTTAATGTCTGTAATAAGTTAAAGTTATATAACAAAAAAATGGCATGCGTCAATTCGCATGCCATTTCGTGAGTCAATTTGTATTCGTGCACCTCAAAACGGTAACCTTAAACTAATACGAGCAAGTGCTTTTTGAGAAATATATTTCCCTTCCAAGGAACCTATCAGTTACAAATAAATGTAGATTTTATTCTCCTACTATCTTCCCGTTCTTTAGCATCTCCTCTGTTAAGGTGATTCCTTCCTCCTTAGTTGCTTTTTTGTTGATAAACAGCTCAAGGTTTTCCGGGAAGCCAACTGGAATTTCGTTAGGTTTCTTTCCTTTGAGAATTTCCACAGCCATTTTACCGGTAGAGTAGCCTAGATCGTGATAGTCAAATCCATAAGATGCGAAGGTTCCACGTTTTACAGAATCGCCTTCACCGACAAAGGTTGGGATATTTTGGGCGTTGGCAACAGTTATAACCGATTCTAGGGCAGAAACAACGGTGTTGTCCTTTGGAATGTATAATACGTCCGCACGTCCTACCATTGACTCTGCTGCTTGTTTTACTTCGGTACTAGCAGTTATGGTTGTTTCAACCGCCTCCAGCCTTACTGCCTCTAATGCGGTTTTCGCGTGTTTAACATTTACAACAGAGTTGGGTTCACCATTGTTATATATGATGCCTACCTTCTTGGCATCGGGGATAAATGTTTTAATTGCAGCAATCGTATTCTTTATCGCATCTGGGTGCGTATCAGATGTGCCTGTCGCATTCCCGCCTGGCTTTTCCAGGCTTTTGACAAGTTCGGCCCCGACTGGATCAGTAATGGCGGTAAACAATATTGGAATATCCTTCGTCTGCTTGACCACCGCCTGAGCACTTGGGGTGGCGATAGCCAAAATAAGGTTATTCTTGTCTGCAACCAATTTTTGGGCAATAGACATATTATTGTTCATATCTCCCTGGGCATTTTGGTAATCAAGCTTCAAGTTCTTTCCTTCTTCATAGCCAGCATCCTTTAGTGCCGCGATAAAACCCTCTCGTGCAGAATCAAGTGACGGATGCTCGACAATTTGCGTAATGCCTATTTTCACCACTTTCTCGTTTTTGTCCTTTGTCTGTCCGCCAGTTTCCTTACTTCCCCCTCCACATGCCGAAAGCAACAATAACACTCCAAACAAAAATAGTGCTAAACTCTTTTTCATCCATTGATCCTCCTAAAATTAATCAACTATTTATGTATTCTACTGATGAACAATAAATGAAGCAGTCTCCTTACTATCGTAAATTTTTGTAATAAATTTATAATATTCAGATTTTACCACGTATAGTAAGTGTGGGACAATAGTAATTTTAAGTGTAAGACGTTTTATAGTGATTAACATATTAATAACAAGGAAATTATTCTTGATACCAAAACAAGAACAAGTCACAATCCAATTGCTGGAGTGTCTGCACAATTCTCCACATAGAATATAAGAAAAAGAAGGCTGACTCGCAACGTGCACAAATCAACTTTTTATTATGTTTTTTTAGGACTTTTATAAATGAATACAAAAAAAAGCTCTTGGACCAACCTAAATAGCTGATTGGGCCAAGGTCTTTTTCATTTATTTATGTTATTTAAAATTTCCACTCGTTCCTCATTTAATCTAGCTTACATTCTACAAAAATCCTTATGCGAAACGATAGTAGATCAATAAAAAGGTCGCCAGCACAAAAATGAAGTTTAAAAATACAAAGATAAATTGATCAACTTTTGTTTTATGCATTTTAATTGGCGGATTATAGAATGAAACACCCTCTATAATAAAGATGATTAAAACAACGTGAATCATGAAATGGCCGATGACTTCTGTCAATCCAAAGAGCATTGTGGTTGAGATAAAAATTCCTGTTACCACAAAACCAAGTACTCGATTTAAAATACCAACAACTAATAAATAACCTACAATAAATTCGATGAACGCCGCCATCACAACAAACAAACTTGGTTCAAAGCCAAATGTAGGCACATGATGGTTAGTGACAATATCCAATGCCATACCTGGATAAACCCATTTTTCGACGGCTACCCAGCTCAGTGATAACCCTGTCCCTAAATAGAGAAATGGGAACCCTGCCTTCTCCAGCTTTGTACTCCCTACCAATAAGACACCAATAATGGCTACATAAAAACCATAGTCTAACATATAAAAAATGCCATGATGGATCGTTACATAAATAAATAATCCTAATAGAATAGAAGCACCGATTTTTGTTGAAATATGATGAGGAATCAATAAAAATCCAATGGTCACCCACGCTAATATAGTAATGAAAGTACTACTTATGTGAAACTCAGGAGCAAATAACGTTCCATTTATCATTTGAATTATCAATGCAATGGCGGTCCCATATTTTAATAAGTATCTAGAATACTTTCTTAGACTGGATAGACGATCCTCCATTTTTTTCATTGGTCCCCATTCAGCCATTTTCGGAATGATCAAGGTTAATGCAGCTAAAACAATAGCCGCAACTAGAGTTAAAAATATAAACACCGGTGATAATATATGTTCAAAAGACTCCTTATGTGGCACTACTTTTGTGAACCATTTCACATGTGCCTGTGCAAAAAAAGGTGTCATAATAAGCCCTAGTGTTAATAGTATCTGAAATATCTTTTTCATTAGTAATCCCCCTAGTATTATAAACAACATGACTATAGTGATAATATACATGATAAATCATTATCATATCCGTCCTATAATTGAACTTTTTGTGAAATATTTCACAAAAGGAATTGGTCCATCGCATATGCGAGGAACTATCTAACGTAAACTATCAAGTCAACTTTTGTTTTCTTTTTTTGACTAGTTGGATTTAATTGAAGCATGATAAGGATTAAAATTAAAAGACCGAACATGCAGCAACACGTCCGATCAAGTTTATATTATATTTCCCTCAAAGGGGATCGACTATTTTCACACCAGGCGCTAAACACAAGAATACCTCTCTCAATCCTTTTAGTCTACAAAAACTCCCCAACCGTCAGAATAACCACCATGTGGTTTGCTTAAGTTATTTAAATTATTCTGTATTTTAATTAATTCATTATAATTTAATAGCATTCTTTTAGAGCAACAACATGCCCACTCGTCAGTTTCGTCGTCTTGATCTAAGAAACAATTGAATCCTTCTTCTTTTAGTACTTGTGTTAATTTTTCTCCTGTTGTTTGATCAGGCACAGCAACAAAAAATTCCACTGATTGTTGTTTTTTAAAATCTAATCCCTCTTTATATAGACTTCGTAAAGCATCTCCATCAGCATCATTAGGAAATTTCATTCTTTTTCCTCCAAATTCTAGTACATTCATTGTTGTCATTATAATTCACTTATTTCTTTTCGACAAACCAGAAAGCTGACCGGATACTTATTTTATCCAAATTAGATAAGCTACTCTTATTCGTTTAGCAAGTAATTAACTGCTCTATTCTACTCCCGGAAACCATCCAGGCGAATGAATAATGGCCTTCCAGAGGGGATCTGGTACTTCCAGTTCGTGCTGATGATTCTTATTTATTTTGGTGACAATCTCAGATTCTCTACCTTGTTCCACTTTTTGCACCCACTCAGGATCAATAATTAGTTCACGTGCCAATGCGATTAAAGGGACTCCTGTTTCGTATGCTTTTAAGGCATCATCAGCTGTATAAATCGAACCGACACCGATTACTGGAACTCGGTCACCTACAAGCTCCTGAATGATTTCAAGACGTGAACGTGTATCCTCAACTCCCCGTTTAGGTGTTGATCTGAAATCCTGCAATGAAACATGAAGGTAATCAAGGTCTTTTTCTGCAAGTGTATCTATTAGTGCAAGTGTGTCAGCCATAGTGATCCCAGGTGTTTCAGGTTCCTCAGGGGAAAAACGATAGCCAACCAAGAAAGGCTCCTTCCCATATTCAGCAACAACTCTCTTTACTTCATCAATAACCGCTAGAGGAAAAGTTAGACGTTTTTCAAGAGTCCCACCCCATCGGTCTACACGACGATTAGAATGAGGGGAAAAGAATTGCTGAATCAGGTACCCATTGGCACCATGTAATTCAACACCATCATAACCTGCTTCAATGGCTCGTCGAGTGGTTTCTCCAAAATCGCGAATAATGGATTCGATCTCTGTTTCAGTCAATGCCCGGGGTACAGGTTTTCATTTACCTTCTGAAGGAACTGCACTAGCACTTACCACATCACCATCTACTAATTCAGGTGGAACCTGGCGGCCGCCATGGAAGATTTGCAAAATCGCTTTCGCCCCCTTCTCTTTAATCGCTGATGCTAGACGACGCAAACTTGGTATCATTTCATCACGGTCTCCACCAAATTCACCATGAAATCCTTTACCATTCCTGGTCACATAGGTACATGCTGTAATGACCATTCCGACGCCATTGGATCGCCTTTCATAATACTTGACCTCCGCATCTGAGACGGTCCCATCAGGATTTGATGAGAAATTGGTCATTGGTGCCATGACAATGCGATTTTTTATTTGAATCCCCTTTCCTATCGTAAATGACTCAAATAATGGTGCATATTTTAAATTCATCATGCTTTACTCCTCCACCTTGTTCATTAATGTTAAATTGGAAATTACTTTACCCAATCTACAACTTCATCCTATAGTTTACCGTTTCGTTCAAGGCAAATTCCTAACATATTAAGTGTGCTTTACAATTAATTCTGTCAAAGCTTCTTTTGGTTGGAAGCCGATAACCTTATCTACTTCAACACCGTCTTTGAAAAGAATCAACGTTGGAATGCTCATGACGCCAAATGCCCGTGTTGTTTCTGGGTTCTCATCTACATTAAGTTTGATAATCCCAACTTTATCACCGATTTCAGCATCGATTTCCTCCAACACAGGTGCAACCATTTTACAAGGGCCGCACCACGGAGCCCAAAAATCTACTAACACCAATCCCTCTTTCATTTCTGAAGCAAAAGTTTGATCTGTTACGTGTGAAATAGCCATTATTTTTTCCTCCAATTTAATTTTATATTTTTGGCTCTGTTAAGGCTCATTGTGGATTTTGGCACTATGTTGATTGGAGCGGAAGGCGCGAGACTCCTGCGGAAAAAGAGGCTCCCGGACCGCCCGCGGAAAGCGAGCGCCTGGAGCGGAAATCAACATACAAGTTTAACATAGCTATATTTTTAAAAAACTTTATTGTTCTCTTCAGACAAATATTTAATAATTACCTTTTTGCATCTAAATCCCTAATTCTGTTTCCACTGATTTTATATTCAGATTTCTTGTTATTCACTTTTGGAATTTTTTTACTAGATGCTAATTTCGCCGATAATTCCTTAAACCACTGCTCATCTTTAAAAAGTAAAGCTAAATCTATTAAAGCTAAAAGCTCACTTTCATTTCTACCTGTTAACTCTGGCAGCTTTTCAGCCCGTTTATTTAGGATCCAAATCGATTTTCCAATCGCTTTTTCATTGTCACTGTCGACCACATTTACTTGTAGCATTTCTTTGTGAGAGTCTACGGTTTCAACATACCCTTGAATCAGTTCTCCATCTTTTGACCTTCCATGTACCCAATCCCCATTTTCAAATCGATTGTTATCGGCCATCGTCATCTACACCCCTTAAATGTTATAAAAAAAGTTACAGTTTGGTTTTTAAAAAAAGTATATCATCAATATCGCGTCATACTGTAATAAAATAATATACAGAATACATGAAAGAAAAAACTAAATCATGTGCAACGTTTAATTTTTTCTAAAACAGTACTAAGAGTAATATTCTCTAAATATTTTTCAAAATACAATTCAGCATCATTGAAAATTTGATCCATAATCACCTGGGTATTAGACGATATCACACATTTTTGCTCCGGATCACCTGTGCACCAGTTTGGTTTTAGGCTTCCTCGTGAAACTATACGATAAATATCTGCCAATGATACCTCTTGAGAGTTACAGTCGAGAATATAGCCACCGCCGATACCTTCTTTTGTCTTAACAAATCCATGATTTCGCAAACAACTCATGATCTTGCGAATCCGTGCCGCGTTTGTACAAACATTGGTAGCGATCGACTCACTGCTAGCCATATGATCTGGTAAATATGCTAAATAGACTAAACTATGGACGGCTATTGTAAAATCACTATTCACTTTAATGCTTCCTCCTCAAGAAGATTAATGTAATTTTAATATTTACAGTTTATAAAGTCAACAAAAAATAACTCCATATTAATAATTTCCACTATAGCCCATTAAATTCGCGAAAATTGTTTTTGGCAATCAAAAAATTTAGTTTATGCAGGATAAATTTTTTTCATTATTCAGAAAAAGAAATCTATAGCATTTCATAAAATAATTACCTAATGGTTACATTATAATAATAAAACTAGGGGGGTTAGCATGACGACTTCGAGCCAAGCACCTATTACATCATCAGAATTAGCAAATTTGTGGATGGCTTATCAAGAAAAAACCATGATGCTTAGAGTATTGGAACATTTTATCGAGCACTCCGATCCTGAAGGAAAACAACTGTTACAGTCGCATTATAATGGTGCCGCCAAAAACATTGAGATGATTAAAAGTATTTTTCAACAAGAAGGCGCAGTAATTCCAATTGGTTTTACAGAAAACGATGTATATAAAAGCGTTCCAAAGTTATTTGATTTTATGTACGATATTATGTATCTACATTTGATGACTAAAGTGGAAATGAGCCTTTATGCACTTTTCACAGGCATGTCCTATCGAAAGGATATTGATGATTTATTTATCGGAATGACAGCTGCATCACAATCAATGAACAGCCAAGCAACTCAATTCCTTTTAGAAAAAGGGGTACTGGTACGTCCACCTTTTGTATCAATGCCAAAACAGGTAAATTTTGTACAGGAGAAAAATTATATGGATGGGTTTACTTGGTTTAGTGAAACTAGATCCCTGAATACTGTTGAAGTTTCTCTTATCCATCATGCAATTGAAACTAATCTTGTAGGGATGCAATTAATGATTGGATTCGCTCAAGTTGCTTCTGATAAAGAGGTTCAAAAATATCTTGCCAAAGGAATGGAATTGTCCAAAAAAATCGAAATAGATTTAGGTGAATTCTTACGCCAAAGTTATATTGAGCCCCCAGCTACTCATGCTGGTAAAGCAACAACGTCAAAAGCCGCGCCATTTTCTGACAAATTGATGATGTACAATACCAATTTGTTAGCTTCATTTGGGCTCGGAAGTAATGCATTAGGCACTGGATTTTGTTTACGGAGTGACTTGCCGGCTAAAATGTCTTTTAATGCAAAAAATATTTTCACTTTTGCTCAAGATGGGGGAAAGATTATGATCAAAAATGGCTGGATGGAAGAACCACCACAGATAGAGGATCGAAATCAATTAACCAAATAATTGTTTTTTGAGAACAGCAAAACTAACCTTAAAAAAGGCTAGTTTTTTTCTATTTGAGGTTCCAAACATTTTATCCACTCCTTATTGTTTGCTTTTTCAATATAATAACGTATTAATCATAGATATCTCAATAGAGAAATAAATTTAAATACGAACATTAATTTATTTTTAAATAATAATCATTCGTTAATTATTTTGTATCTGTTCCGCAGGAACTTATACTTTAACTCATAAAAAAGAGACCTGACTCAATAATGATATGAATCAGGTCTACTATCGAACTCGACATTTATTTAGGTAATAAGGATTTTCCCATCAAATAACGGTCCACTTCATGTGCAACCTGACGGCCTTCGTTGATAGCCCAGACAATAAGGCTTTGCCCTCTTCTTGCATCTCCCGCAGCAAATACACTTTCTACGTTTGTTCTGTACTCACCGTATGCTGCTTCGATCTTTTGATTGGCAGCTTTTACACCAAATTGGCTTAAAAGCGGCTGCTCCGTTCCCTCAAATCCAATCGCAATAAACACAAATTGAGCGGGCCATACTTTTTCTGTACCTGGTATTTCTTTAAAATAGAACCGACCTTCATCGTCTCTCAATTTTTCCATTTGGATGGTATGAAGTTCTTTAAGGTTGCCGTTTTCATCCGCTACAATTTTCTTGGTTTGGATAGAATACTGACGTGGATCTTCACCAAACTTTGCTTCTGCCTCTTTATAAGCATAATCCATTGTAAAAACATTGGGGTAGGCAGGCCACAGATTTCCTGAAGTACGAGTCTCAGGTAACTGCGGGTGTTTACCAAACTGAACCACACTACGGCATTTTTGGCGAAGGGCTGTAGCTACGCAGTCAGCTCCGGTGTCGCCTCCGCCAATGACAATGACGTCCTTGCCTTCAGTAGTAATAAACTGGCCATCTTCAAAGTTAGAATCCAAAAGACTCTTTGTCGATTTGCTCAGGTACTCCATCGCAAAATGGATTCCCTTCGCAGATCGGCCTTCAATTACAAGATCACGCTGTTTCTGAGCGCCAGTGCAAAGAATTACAGTATCGAATTGTGCTTGCAAATCTTCGGCAGTAATATCCTTTCCAACCTCAGTATTGGTGACAAAATCAATACCTTCTTGACGTAACAAGCTAATTCTCCGCTCTACCACTTCTTTATCAAGCTTCATATTTGGAATGCCGTACATAAGTAATCCACCTGGACGGTCTGAACGTTCAAAAACCGTTACCGAGTGACCTGCTTGGTTAAGTTGATCGGCACTGGCTAATCCAGCGGGGCCGGAACCGATAATCGCTACTTTCTTCCCGGTCCGTGAAACTGGAATACGAGGCGTGATCCAGCCATTTTCAAAACCTTTATCGATAATTGCCTGCTCAATGTTTTTAATCGTTACCGCTGGATCAGTAATAGCCAACGTACATGAACCTTCACACGGAGCTGGACAAACTCGCCCTGTGAACTCAGGGAAATTATTCGTTTTTAGCAAACGATCGAGCGCTTCTTTCCAACGGCCACGATAAACCAAATCATTCCACTCTGGAATAAGATTATGAATCGGACAGCCTGATGTTGCTCCTTGAATTTCCATTCCTATATGGCAGAAAGGAGTGGCACAATCCATGCACCGTGCTCCTTGTCTGCTTAATGTTTCATCTGAGAAAGGAACTGAATACTCTTTCCAGTCGCTTAAACGCGTAAGGGGATTTCGTTCTTTTCCTTTTTCTCGATTGTATTCCATAAATCCTGTTGCTTTTCCCATCTTCCTCTCCCCTTTCTTAGCGTAGTACAGCTTCTGGCTGTTTAGGTGTATTTTTCTGTTTGGAGGAATTGGCCAAAAACGCACTCATTATTGCGTCTTCTTCTGTTAAACCTGCTTCCTTTTGCTTCTGAATTTGCTCCAACATGCGTTTATAGTCCTTTGGAATGACTTTGTTAAATTTTCTCACATGATTTTCCCAGTTTTCTAGAACACAGCTTGCTTTCACACTGTTCGTATTATAGAAATGAGTTTGAATCAATTGCTTAAGCTCATTCTCATCGTTTTTCGTTAAGGACTCAATTTCAATCATCTCTTGGTTACATAACTTCTTAAAGGCATCTTGATCATCAGCTAATACGTACGCAATTCCGCCAGACATCCCGGCAGCAAAGTTTTTGCCGACATCACCTAAAATAACGACACGTCCACCAGTCATATATTCACAGCCATGGTCACCAATTCCTTCGACCACGACGTTCACACCGCTATTACGGACTGCAAATCGTTCACCTGCACGTCCATTTATATACGCTTCACCGCTTGTCGCACCATATAAGGCAACATTTCCAGCGATTACATTTTCGCCTGCCGATAGTTTTGAAGATTCGTCTGCTTTCACAATCAACTTTCCGCCCGATAAGCCTTTTCCAAGGAAATCGTTTACGTCACCCGAAATCTCTAATGTCACGCCTTTCGGAACAAAGGCACCGAAGCTTTGACCTGCAGATCCAGTAAATCTTAGGGTAATCGTATTTTCAGGAAGCCCCTCTTCACCGTAACGCTTCGATACCTCACTTCCGACGATTGTTCCAACGACACGATTCACATTCGAAATCGGGAAGCTCGCATCCACTGGAATTCGATCTTTTAATGCTTGTTGAACCGCCGGCAAGATTTTTTGAATATCAAGTGAATCATCAATTTTATGATTTTGTGGAGTCTTGAACGTACGAACTCCTTCAGGTTGATGCAGCAATGGAGTTAAATCTAGATCCTTTGCTTTCCAGTGTGCTTTTGCACGGTCACTCATTTTCAGAACATCTGTACGGCCTACCATTTCATCAACCGTTCTAAAGCCAAGCTCAGCCATTAGTTCACGTACTTCTTGGGCAACAAAACGCATATAGTTTACGATGTAATCAGCTTCTCCTGTGAACTTTTTACGAAGCTCCGGATTTTGTGTAGCAATTCCAACCGGGCAAGTATCTAAGTGACATACGCGCATCATGACACATCCGAGCACGACAAGCGGGGCAGTCGCAAAACCAAACTCTTCTGCCCCAAATAAGGCCGCCATTACGACATCTTTTCCAGTCATTAATTTACCGTCTGTCTCAAGGACGACACGTTCACGCAAGCCATTAAGCATTAATGTTTGGTGTGCTTCGGCAAGTCCAAGCTCCCATGGTAATCCCGTATGTTGGATACTGGTTTTTGGTGATGCTCCTGTTCCGCCGTCATAACCACTGATTACAATAACATCAGCTGCGCCTTTCGCAACTCCTGCCGCAATCGTTCCTACTCCGCCCTTGGATACGAGCTTAACGCTGATTCGGGCATCCCGATTGGCATTTTTCAAATCGTGAATCAGCTGTGCCAAGTCTTCAATCGAGTAGATATCATGGTGCGGCGGCGGTGAAATCAGCCCGACTCCTGGTGTAGAACCACGAACATCTGCCACCCATGGGTAAACTTTATTCCCAGGCAGCTGTCCACCTTCACCTGGCTTTGCCCCTTGTGCCATTTTAATTTGAAGCTCATCAGCATTGACAAGATAGTGACTTTTCACTCCGAAACGGCCTGAAGCAATTTGCTTCACAGCACTTCGGCGATTATCGCCATTTTCATCCAAGATAAAGCGGCTTGAATCTTCCCCGCCTTCACCCGAGTTGCTTTTTCCGCCCAAGCGATTCATCGCAATCGCCAAGGTTTCATGGGCTTCCTTACTAATGGATCCAAATGACATTGCTCCTGTTTTAAAACGACGAACAATGGAATCGACTGTTTCTACTTCCTCTATTGGTAAAGACTTTCTCGATTCATCAAATAAGAATAAATTCCGTAAGAATCCAATTCTCTCTTCATTTGCTAGCTTGGAATACTTTTTAAATAATTCGTAATCGCCTTTACGACAAGCCCATTGCAGAGTATGAATGGTTCCAGGGTTAAACGCGTGATGTTCCCCTGCTTTTCTCCACTGGAAATTACTTCCTGAATCTAATGTTTGATCATAAGAACCCGCAAATGCAGCAGTATGGAGCATCTTCGCTTCTTCGGCAATCGTATCTAAACTGATACCGCCAAGCTGAGAAACTGTTCCAGTAAAGTAACGTTCAATGACATCTCCGCTAATTCCAACTGCTTCAAAAATTTGCGCACCGCGATAGCTTTGGACGGTTGAAATTCCCATTTTGGACATGACTTTTACAACACCCTCAGTCATTCCTTTTACATACTTGCTTACTGCTTCCTCATATGTGAACGGTAAGCTTCCATCTAAGATAGCCTGCTTATATGTTGCGAAGGCAAGATACGGATTGATGGCATCAACACCATAGCCAATTAAAGCGGCCAAATGATGAACTTCACGTACTTCCCCTGATTCAATAATGATGCTTGCTTTCGTTCTGCTGCCTTCACGAATCAGATGCTGATGAAGGGCGCTTGCAGCCAATAATGAAGGAATCGCTGCTTCCTTTTGATTCATGTTACGATCAGATAAGATTAATAGACTTACACCTTCAGAGATGGCAGCATCCGCCTCTTGGCAAATCTTATCAAGACTGCCTTCGATATCTTCAGTGAACAGAATGTCAATTACCTTACTCTTAAAATCAACTGAATCCAATGATTTTAGCTGTTCCAGTTGACTATTGGTAATTACCGGTGTATCCAGCTGAATTCGGCGGCAGTTTAATTCTGAAGGATTCAATATATTTCCTTCCGCCCCTAATAATGTCATCGTCGATGTGACAATCTCTTCACGAAGTGAATCAATTGGCGGATTGGTTACTTGGGCAAATAGTTGCTTGAAGTAGTTAAACAAGGATTGAGCACGGTCAGATAAAACCGCTAATGGCATATCATTTCCCATTGCTCCAATTGGATCTTTCCCTTCGCTCACAACAGGAACTAGATATTTTGAAATATCTTCGTATGTGTAGCCAAATGATTTCTGGCGAACTAGTAAATCCGATAGAACCTCTTCTTCGTTTTGTCCATCATCATTTAATCGAACCAGTTGCTCATCTAACCATTGTTGATAAGGAAGAGCTTCAGCCATCTCGGATTTTACTTCTTCATCCGAAATAATTCGGCCTTCTTCTAAATCAATCAATAGCATTTTGCCTGGGCTTAAACGTTCTTTATATATTATTTTCTCGGGTTCGACATCGATGACGCCAACCTCTGATGAAAAAATAATATAATCATCATCAGTAACGTAATAACGAGCCGGACGAAGGCCGTTACGATCTAATATTGCCCCAATTTGTTTTCCATCCGTAAAGGAAATAGCTGTTGGACCATCCCAAGGTTCCATCAGACAGCTATGATATTCGTAAAAAGCTCTCTTTTCCTTTGTCATATGCGGGTTTTCTGACCATGGTTCAGGTATCAGCATCATCGCAGCGTGAGCAGGTTTCCGGCCAGCTAACACCAAGAATTCAAGTGCGTTATCCAAAATCGAAGAGTCACTTCCATCTGTATCTAAGAGTGGGAGCACCTTTTGCAGGTCCTCACCAAATGCTTCCGACACAAATTGCTTTTCACGCGCCTTCATCCAGTGGACATTACCGCGAAGTGTATTAATTTCCCCATTATGGATCAGGTAGCGGTTTGGATGAGCTCTTTCCCAGCTAGGGAACGTATTTGTACTAAAGCGGGAATGCACTAAAGCGAAAGCCGATACAAAACTCTCATCCTGTAAATCTAGATAAAATCTGTTTACCTGTTCCGGTGTTAATAACCCTTTATATACAATGGTTCTGCTTGAAAGGCTGGCAAAATAAAAACTTAATTCAGATTCCTTAGCCCACTGTTCTGATTGTTTTCTAATGATATATAATTTACGCTCAAAAGATAATTCATCCAACAGTTCCTCGTTTGCTCCGATAAATACTTGGCGGATGAACGGGCGGCTTTTCTTGGCTGTTTCTCCGATTGTTTCTGTATTGACAGGCACAGTCCTCCATCCGAGAACCGTCTGACCTTCTTGTTCAACCAATTTATTGATATACGATTCTATTTTTTCTCTTTCAGAATCATTATTTGAGAAAAAAAGCATCCCTACCCCGTAGCGACCTTTTTCAGGTAATTGGACGTTCTGGAGGGCTTTGCGAAAAAAGCTATCTGGAATCTGGACCATGAGCCCGGCGCCATCTCCTGTAAATGGATCACTTCCCTGTCCCCCGCGGTGGTCTAGTTTACAAAGCATGCTTAGTCCTTTTTTTACAATCTCATGAGATGCATGCCCTTTAATGTGGGCATATAATCCAATTCCACATGCATCATGTTCATATTCAGGGCGGTAGAGACCTTGTGCCTTTGGTAGTTGATGAAATGTCATTATTATCTCCCCCGTTCTTAATTTTCCGATAAATCAGTATGAAGTAATTTTAAGTTTTAATATACATATAAACAATATATAATTAAGATTAAATCAATCTTGTTTTAATATGAATGGAGGAAATTAAGGTGGAATTGCGTCAATTACGATATTTTATGGAGGTAGCTGAACGCCAACATGTAACAGAAGCGGCTGAAAATCTAAATGTAGCCCAATCCGCGGTAAGTTTTCAGATTGCCAAGCTTGAAGATGAACTCGGTGTTCGTCTATTTGAACGAACCGGAAGGAATATTAAGTTAACCCAGATTGGAATGATCTTTTTAACTCATATAAAAAAGGCGGTAAAATTTCTTGATGAGGCAAAAGAAAAGATTGATGAGTATTTAGATCCTCAATCCGGCACCATTAAAATTGGATATCCAACAAGTTTAGCCAGCTATTGGCTTCCAACGGTTATCTCTGCTTTTAGAACAAAACAACCAAACGTTGTTTTCCATTTGCGTCAGGGCTCCTATCAATACTTAATTGATGCCGTTAAAAATGGAGAAATTGATCTAGCGTTTATTGGCCCCGTCCCAACCAAAGATCCTGATATTGAAGCAAAGATTTTATTTACCGAAAACATTTCTGCTTTGCTTCCTGCAAACCATTCACTTGCCGACCGAAAGAGGTTAGATCTAGGTGAGTTACGAAACGATTCCTTTGTTTCATTCCCAAAAGGGTATATTCTCCAAAAAATTGCAGTCGAGGCATGCAAAGAAGCAGGATTTGTACCAAATATCACCTCAGAGGGAGAGGATTTAGATGCATTAAAGGGACTAGTTTCAGCAGGCATCGGGGTATGCCTCTTACCAGAAAGCACCGTTCATGACTCCATTCCACGGTTTACAGTAAAAATACCGATTGATTCCCCTCAAGTCAAAAGAACAGTTGGCCTAATCACACCAAAAATTAGAGACCTAGCACCCTCCGAAAATCTCTTTTACCAATTCGCGATTGATTTTTTCCGCGTATTAGAGCAGTTTCAATAGATTGGATTTTCGGTTTTATTTTCAGTGTTATTTTCAGTGTCATTTTCGGTGTCAGGCACCGTAAAAAGACACTTATGTTCATTTGTTTATGTGGGGTGGACATTATACCCATCTCCCTTTTTATGTGGTCACAGGATCAAGAGATTTATCAATCATAAGCCGTATGAAGGTCAAAAGTTGTCGCAGCAACATTAGATTTGTCCTTCATAGAGGCCATGAAGGATAAAAGTCGCCGAGGGAACAATAGATTTGTCCTTCATAGAGGCCATGAAGGACAAAAATCGCCGAAGGAACATTAGATTTGTCCTTCATAGAGGCCATGAAGGACAAAAGTCGTCACAGCAACATTAGATTTGTCCTTCATAAGAGCCATGAAGGACAAAAGTCGCCGAAGGAACAATAGATTTGTCCTTCATAAGGGCCCGCTTATGAAGCTGCTAATAATAGTTAACGGAATGCCTTAGATCCTATATCTGTTCGGTAATGAGCACCTGTAAAAGATACTTTTTCTACTGATTGGTAAGCTAATTCCCTTGCTTGTCCTAGATTTTCTCCAATCGCAGTAATTCCTAGAACTCGTCCGCCATTAGTTACAATCGCGCCTTTCTCTTGCGTTGTACCGGCATGGAAGACGATTGTCGGATAAGCTATTTGGTCCAATCCGTTAATTACTTGGCCCTTTTCGTATGGGCCCGGATAGCCAGCAGAAGACATAATGACGCAAACAGCGGACTTTTCTTTCCATTTCACCTCTACATTTTCTAATTCTCCAGTGAGACTTGCCAGCAAGATATCAAGTAAATCTGTTTCGAGCAGTGGAAGAACTACTTGTGTTTCCGGATCGCCAAAGCGTGCATTGTATTCAATGACCTTTGGACCCTCTTTTGTCAGCATCAAACCCGTATAAAGAATCCCTTCAAAAGGACAACCTTCCGCTGCCATCGCTTTTGCAGTTGGTTGGACAATATCTTCGATTACCCGCTCAACCATTGATGAATTAATATGCGGTAAAGGAGCGTACGTTCCCATTCCACCAGTGTTTGGTCCTTTGTCATCATCATACACTGGCTTATGATCTTGAGCTGGAACCATTGGCTTCACAACCGTCCCATTCACAAAAGCAAGCAGGGTCATTTCTTCTCCCTCAAGATATTCCTCCACTACCACCCTCGCACCTGCCGAACCAAACGTAACTTCCTTTAGCATACTTTTAAGCGCTTTCTCAGCTTCCTCCAGTTTTTTTGCTACAACCACGCCTTTTCCTGCAGCTAAGCCATCCGCTTTGATAACGATTGGTGCTCCTTCACTGCGAACATAGGTAAGTGCCTCCTCGTAGTTTGAAAAAGAAGCATATTTAGCTGTCGGAATCTCATACTTCATCATTAATTCTTTAGCGAACTCCTTACTTCCCTCTATCATTGCCGCTTCCTTTGAAGGGCCATATACTGGTAATCCCTGCTCTTTAAAATAATTAACAATACCCAATGAGAGAGGCTCTTCTGGTCCAACAAAAGTAAGGTCTATTTGTTCCTTTTTGGCAAAATCCGCCAATTCCTCAATTTCTGAAACAGCTATCGAAACGCATTCTGCTAATTCTGCAATTCCAGGATTGCCAGGAGCACAATACATTTTTTTAATTTTAGGACTTTGCGACAGTTTCCAAACAATTGCATGTTCACGTCCGCCTCCCCCTACGACTAACACCTTCATTTAGTCTTACCTCCTAGTGTTTAAAATGTCTTATGCCCGTAAACACCATGGCGATTCCATGCTTATTTGCTGCTTCAATCGATTCTTCATCCCGAATCGATCCACCTGGTTGAATGATGGCGGTAATACCTGACTTAGCAGCTTCTTCGACCGTGTCTGACATCGGAAAAAATGCATCGGAAGCAAGGAAGGAACCAATTGCTTTATCTCCCCTTGCTCGATGGCTATTTTCGCTGAACCTACCCGATTCATTTGACCAGCACCAACGCCAATTGTTTGAAAATCCTTTGTCAGCACAATTGCATTGGACTTCACATGTTTCACCACTTTCCAGGCAAAAAGAAGCTGTTCCACCTCTTCTTCCGTAGGCTTTCTTTCGGTAACTCCTTCGAACTAATTTGCTTTACATCTTCTTCCTGAACTAGTACTCCTCCAGAAACAGAGGAAAGCTGCCGTTCTGGTTGCGAGTCCATTTTTAACTCGGCGACTCGAAGCAAGCGGAGGTTTTTCTTCTCCTTCAACACTTCCAATGCCTCTTCATCAAAATCAGGCGCCATAATGATTTCAAGAAATATTTCTTTCATCCTTTCAGCTGTTGGCCTATCAATTTTACGATTTGCGGCAATGATTCCGCCAAAAATCGATACAGGATCGGATTCATAAGCCTTTTGATACGCCTCAATGATTGTCTTTCCGATACCTACTCCGCATGGATTGGTATGTTTTACCGCTACGACTGCTGGTTGAACAAATTCTTTTACTAATTTTAAAGCCGCATCATCATCATTGATATTATTGTAAGATAATTATTTTCCGTGTAATTGTTCAGCTGTTGATAAAGTTCCTGATTTTGTTAATGGTTTTCGGTAGTAGGCCGCTTTTTGATGAGGGTTCTCTCCGTATCGCAGGTCTTGTGCTTTCTCGAATGTAACGGTATATTGCTCCGGCCACTCTTCTCCCACTTGATTCGTTAAATAATTGGAAATTTAGGAATCTTAGGCCGCAGTATGACGAAACACTTTCGCCGCTAACCTTCTTTTTGTATCTATGTTCACATCCCCATTTTTCATTTCAGTCAGAATGATTGGATAATCCTGAGCATCCACAACAACGGTAACAAAAGCATGATTTTTAGCTGCTGAACGCAGCATAGTCGGACCGCCGATATCAATGTTTTCGATTGCATCTTCATAGGTAACATTGGGTTTCGCAATCGTTTCTCTAAAGGGATATAAATTCACCACCACCAAATCTATCGGCTGAATGCCCAGCTCTTCAATTTGCTTACGATGTTCTGCCTTATCTCTTATGGCTAAAAGGCCACTATGAATATTGGGATGAAGTGTTTTTACACGACCATCTAATATTTCTGGAAAACCAGTAACCTCAGATATTCCAGTTACCTTTACACCTTTTTCAGCAAGCAGCTTTTGCCGTACCGCCAGTTGAGATAATTTCCACTCCGAGTGCTTGTAATTCCTGTGCAAATTCCAAGATTCCCGTTTTATCTGAAACACTTTTCAGGGCCCTTCTCATTTTACAACCTCCTTATTCGCCAGGCTCTGGATCACTTCCGGAAATAATGTGTGCTCTTGCTCTTGAATCTTTTTGATTAATGTTTCTCTTGTCTCATCCGAATCGATTGTGACTGTTCGCTGGGCGATAATAGGCCCTGTATCCATTCCTTCGTCGACATAATGGACCGTGACACCGGTCACCTTTACCCCATAATCCAGTGCTTGACCAATGGCATCTTTTCCTGCGAATGCTGGCAATAAGGACGGGTGGACATTGATTATTTTCCGATCGTAAGCCTGGAGTAAGACATGACCTAGCAGTCGCATATATCCGGCCAGTACGATAAAATCAACGTCCAGTTGTGTTAACTTTTTAAGGATCTCTTCTTCATAAGCCTGTTTGTTTGGATAGTCCTTGGCCATAAAAGTAAACACCGGAATCCGTTCATCCCTTGCTTTCTGGACTGCAAGGGCTTCAGGACGGTCACTGACCAGTAAAACCACTTCAACGTTTTTGATTTTTTTCGAATGAATGGATTCTATAATCGCCGCAAAATTAGAACCCGTACCAGAAGCAAAAACTGCAATCTTCATATTTACTCCTTCTTGAATACGACGTCTTCAGTACCTTTTTGCACTGTACCAATTACGTAGGCATCCTCACCCAACGTTTGCAGGTGCTCGATAATTGCCGTGGTTTCTTCAGAATCTACAACTAATATCATTCCGATTCCCATATTAAAGGTTCGGAACATATCATAATCTGAAATATCGCCTGATTTTTGGATAAAGGAAAAAATTCCTGGGACTTTCCAAGATCCCTCCTTAATTTCGGCTTGAAAGCCTTTTGGAAGAATTCGTGGAATATTATCATAAAAACCTCCTCCCGTTACATGAACAAGACCATAGACAGTATATTTTCTTACAGTTGAAAGGATGGATTTTACATAAATTTTGGTTGGTTCAAGCAATACACTTCCCAGTTCAGCCCCCAATTCATCCACATAGTCACCTAATGAGAACTTAGCATCCTCCAATAGAACTTTTCGGACAAGTGAAAAACCATTGCTATGTACTCCACTTGAAGCTAAACCAATTAGAACTTGACCTTCTTTTACTTGCGAACCATCAATGACATGTTTTTGATCTACCATACCAACGGTAAAGCCTGCAATATCATATTCCTCGTCCTGATACATTCCCGGCATCTCGGCAGTTTCCCCGCCAATTAGTGAACACCCCGCCTGCACACAACCATCTGCAATCCCTTTAACTATGGCTTCAATTTTTTCCGGGATGATCTTACCACAGGCTAAATAATCTAGAAAAAAAAGCGGCTCGGCCCCTTGGACGATAACGTCATTCACACACATGGCAACCGCATCGATTCCAATCGTATCATGCTTGTTCATGGCAAAAGCAATTTTCAATTTGGTCCCTACTCCATCCGTACCAGAAACAAAAACAGGTTCTTCCATCTTCGTTAAATCTGGTTTAAATAGAGCCCCAAACCCTCCTAATCCCGTTAAAACCTCTGGACGGAAGGTTTTTTTTACATGTTTTTTCATTCGTTCAACGGCTTCATTTCCCGCATCGATATTGACCCCAGCTTGGCGGTACGCATCACTCATTCGTTTCTCTCCTTTACGGTAAACTTGCAGAGATTTCCTGCATATTGAGCTTTTTTAATAATCCCGAACGCATTATGTTAGGAATTGCATTCTTCCAGGCTTCTTTTAATGTAGTAATCGGTTGAGAAATAACGGTCTTTCCATTATGTGTAATTGATAGTTCCTGACCTTTCACCCTACCGATTTCTTTTATAGGCACCTCCTGCTGTTGCGCCATTTCCTTTATCCTCTCCGCATGTTCCGGAGAAACGGAAAGAATGATTCGAGATTGAGTTTCACTAAAGAGGCTTAAGTCCGTTCGCAGTTCATCGGTTAACTTGATTTCTGCTCCCAACTTCCCACCAATACAGCTTTCAGCTATTGCTACTGCTAAACCGCCTTCTGCCGTATCATGAGCTGATTGGACTAATCCTTCTTGAATCATATTAAGGGTAAAGGTTTGAATCTTTTTTTCCAAATCAAGGTTTAACTGCGGCGGGCGCCCTTCGATCTTGCCTGTCATAATTTTTTGGTATTCCGACCCGCCTATTTCTGCTTTTGTTTCCCCAATTAAAAAGATTATATCTCCGTCTTTTTTTAATTCTTGAGTAGTAATATGGTCGATATCTTTAATTAGCCCGACCATGCCAATGGTTGGTGTTGGAAAAATAGCTTCTCCTTTTGTTTCGTTATATAGGCTGACGTTTCCGCCAATAACCGGAGTATTGAGTTGACGGCACGCTTCACTAATTCCATCCGCTGCCTTTTCAAACTGCCAGAAGATTTCCGGCTTTTCTGGACTTCCAAAGTTCAAGTTATCAGTAATAGCTAAAGGCTCTGCACCGGAACAAACGACATTACGGGCCGCTTCCGCTACCGCAATAGCTCCTCCAACAAACGGATCAAGATATACATACCTTCCGTTGCAATCCGTTGTCATCGCCAATGCTTTTCGTGTTCCACGGATAGCAACTACAGCCGCATCCGATCCAGGTATGACTGCCGTATTTGTTCTAACCATATAGTCATACTGTTGATATACCCACTCTTTGCTGGCAATCGTCGGCGATGCTAGCAGCTGTTGCAGAACTGAATGATAATCCTTTGGCTCTTCAATAGCTGCAGCTGTGTCTAAGGATGAATATTGTTCGTAATAGGGCGCCTCTTTAGATGGCTTACAATACACTGGGGCATCTTCTGCCAGCTTGTCAGCGGGGATTTCCGCAACAATTTCTCCCTTGTGAAGTAAACGGAGTTGGTTATCATCAGTCACCCTGCCGATCACAGCGGAGTGGAGCCCCCATTTATCAAATATCTTTTTTACTTCCCCTTCCTTTCCTTTTTTCGCAACAACCAGCATTCTTTCTTGTGATTCGGAAAGCATCATTTCGTAGGCATTCATTCCTCTTTCTCGCTGTGGAACGAGATCAAGATCCAATTCAACGCCATTTCCCGCTTTACTGGCCATTTCAGAGCTTGAGCTGGTTAAACCTGCTGCCCCCATATCTTGTATCCCGACCACATGACCAGAGGCGATTAATTCAAGAGTGGCTTCCAGCAGCAATTTTTCCATAAAAGGATCTCCCACTTGGACGGCTGGACGTTTCGCTTCGGAATTTTCACTCAACTCTTCTGAAGCGAATGTAGCTCCATGAATGCCGTCTCTTCCGGTAGCAGCTCCAACATAAATTACAGGGTTATCAATCCCTTTAGCCACGCCTTTTTGAATTTCATCATGGCTGATTAAACCCACACACATGGCATTAACAAGGGGATTGCCTTCATAGCAATCATCAAAGTAGATCTCTCCGCCAACCGTCGGTATGCCCATACAGTTACCATATCCGGCAATACCCGCAACCACATTTTCAAAGATATATTTGGTTTTTGGGTTATCAAGTTCGCCAAAACGAAGCGAGTTCAATAAAGCGATTGGGCGAGCCCCCATAGAAAAAACATCCCGAATGATACCGCCAACCCCCGTTGCAGCACCTTGATAGGGCTCAATCGCCGAAGGATGATTATGGCTTTCAATTTTAAACACGACTGCTTGATTATCACCGATATCAACGATACCTGCTCCTTCTCCAGGGCCTTGCAAGACATGCGGACCGGAAGTCGGAAAACGTTTTAGCACTACCTTCGAATTTTTATAGCTGCAATGTTCGGACCACATGACACTAAATATGCCCGTTTCCGTATAATTTGGTTTCCGCCCAAGGATTTCGATTACTTTATCAAATTCTTCATCGGTTAATCCCATTTCCCGATAGACCTTCTGCTGGGCGATTTGCTCAGGATTTGGTTCTTTAAACTGTACCATGTTGTTTCCTCCAGTAACTTAAAATAGATGAAAACATACGTTTTCCGTCATCTGTTCCCAGCCATTTATGAACCGCACGTTCCGGGTGGGGCATTAAACCTAATACATTTCCTCTCTCATTGATCACCCCTGCAATCTCAGAAATCGACCCATTTGGATTCGTCCCTTTATATCTGAATACGATTTGATTGTTTTTTTCTAATTGATCCAATGTCTCTTGATCACAATAATAATTTCCGTCGCCATGGGCAATGGGAATACGTATCGTTTCACCTTCTTGATAGTCTAATGTGAACGGAGTTTGATTGTTTTCTACTTTTAAATCAATAGTGTCACAATGAAATTTTAACCGCTGATTTCTTCTTAAAGCACCTGGCAAAAGATTAGCTTCAGTTAGTATTTGAAATCCATTACAGACACCAAGAATCAATTTCCCTTCTTCAGCCGCAATTTTCACCTGCTCCATGACAGGAGACAAGCTCGCAACAGCCCCTGGCCGCAAGTAATCTCCATAGGAAAATCCCCCTGGAACAAGAATCGCATCATATTTTGATAGGTCCGTTTCTAGATGCCATACATATTCGACCGACTGTTCAATCGTATCTAAAACAGCCTTATACATATCCACATCGCAATTTGAGCCAGGAAAAACCAGTACAGCAAAGTTCAACTTATTCCCCTCCTATCCTTCCTGCTTAGTAAGTTCAAACCGAAAGTCTTCAATCACCGTATTGGCTAACAGCTTCTCACACATATCCTTTACTCGTTCTGCTGCCGCCTTTTGATCATCGCTATTAATTTCAAGCTCCATGTATTTTCCTATTCGTACATCTCCAACCTCATCATATCCTAGTGAATGCAGTGACTCATGTACGGCATTCCCTTGTGGATCTAATACACTTTCTCTTAAGGTTACATATACCGTTGCTTTAAACATTGACACTACCCCCAATTCTCCTTAATATTTCTTGATAGGCTTCCTCAACGTTCCCTAAATCCCGCCTAAACCGATCTTTATCTAACTTTTCCTTTGTATGGGCATCCCAAAATCGACACGTATCCGGAGAGATTTCGTCTGCTAAGATAATAGTTCCTGCTGGGGTTTTTCCGAACTCTACTTTAAAATCCACTAAGATAATATCTTTGTTTAACAGATATTCGTTCATAATTTCATTGATTTTTAATGCTTCCTTTCGAATGGCTGCTACTTCAGACTCTTTAGCCAGCCCAAGAATGGCAATATGATCATTGTTAATCAAAGGGTCCCCCAGCTCATCATTTTTATAGTAGAATTCTACAATTGTTTCTGGGAGTTCCTTCCCTTCCTTCCATCCCAGCCTTTTTGCAAGTGAGCCCGCCGCTATATTTCGAACGACAACCTCAATCGGGATAATCTCTACTTGCTGAACAATCTGCTCTGTTGATGAAATCTTTTTAATAAAATGATTATCCACGCCTTTTTCTTTTAATAAACTTAGGAAAATGGCACTAATCTCATTATTTAGAGTTCCTTTTCCTGCTATTTGACCTTTTTTCTCGCCATTGAAGGCAGTGGCATCATCTTTATATTCAATCCAATACTTTCCTGGTTCTGATGTTTTAAACACTTTTTTCGCTTTACCTTCATAAAGCTGTTCTAATTTTTCCATTATTTTTCACTCTTTTCACTGTTTGGTTATGTTTTTAGCCGGACAACTAAAATAGCCGCGTATCCTTATGACCAAATTCCAAGATCCTTAATTTGCTCGTCTATTCGCTCGAGAGTTGAACCTAAAAAATTAATGTGACCCATTTTCCGATTTTCTACGCTTTCCTTTTTGCCGTATAAATGTAGTTTGGCTGTTGGAGGAAGCTGTTCTATTTTATCTAGCACTTGCCTTAGATGCTGACCTAAAATATTAACCATTATAATCGGAGTTAAAAGAGTAGTATCTCCTAAGGGCAGTCCACATATTGCCCGAATATGTTGCTCAAATTGAGAAGTAATACATGCGTCCATTGAATAATGCCCGGAATTATGGGGTCTTGGTGCTAACTCGTTCACGATAATTTCACCATCATTCGTAAGGAACATCTCTATCGCAATTAATCCAACTACTTGTAAGGAGTCTGCTATTTTCAATGCTGTAGTTTCCGCTTGAATCCTTTGCTCATCGGTGATTCTAGCAGGAACGAAAGACTGATGCAGGATATTATTAATATGGACATTTTCAGCTACTGGGAAAGTTTTTGTTTGACCTTTAATATTTCGGGCAACAATCACTGATAATTCTTTACTAAACGGGATAAATTGTTCGATGATCATGTCCATCCCTGCCTTATTCCAAGCCTCCTTTGCAATTGGAATTTCATCCCTTTTTTTTATTACCCATTGCCCTTTCCCGTCGTATCCCCCTGTAGCTGTTTTCATTATGAAAGGCAATCCCAAACAATCGATAGCCGTTTCAATGTCATTCTCCGATTGTATGACCAAGAAAGGAGCTACTGGCACATTGATGGACTTTAACGTGGATTTTTCCCGAATACGATTTTGGGTTATTTTGAGCAGCTCGCTTCCTTGAGGTACAAAGGATGTAGTTTCTAACATGGAGGTTATAGTAGAATCTACATTTTCAAATTCATAAGTAATAACATCTGAGGAATCTGCTAGTTCTTTAACTGCTTTAAGCTCAAAATAGGGAGCTGTGATTTGAAGATCTGCAACCTGTCCACATGGTGAGTTAGGTGTCGGATCCAAAGTAATGAAACGATATCCCATATTTCTACCAGCAATTGAAATCATTCTTCCAAGCTGGCCTCCCCCTAAGATACCAATGGTTGAGCTGGGTTTAATTAATGTCAAAGTATTTCTCCTCCCTGACCTTATATAAATTTTTCATAATTTTAGGTTTTCCTGAAACACACTCCTTTACTTTTTTTAATCAAAAAAAACTTTTATTGTTTATAAAACCAATACAAATCATCTAGACATGAGAGATAAGGATAAAAATTCTGCTTTCGCCAAAAATAATGAAATGACATAAAGGGGAGGAATACTAAAATGGATTCAGAAATGCAGGAAAAATGCGGTGTATTTGGAGTTTTTAATCACCCCCAAGCGGCCGATTTAACATATTATGGACTACATGCCCTTCAACACCGTGGCCAGGAGAGTGCAGGAATTGTGGCTAGTGATGGAAAATCATTCAGGTATCACAGGGGAATGGGATTAGTTACCCAAGTATTTTCACGTGAGATCCTTGATGGACTAAGCGGAAATATGACCATCGGTCATGTACGATATTCTACTTCTGGTGCAAGTTTACTACAAAACGCACAACCTCTTGTTTTTAAGTACAGTGAGGGCGATTTGGCCGTTGCCCATAACGGGAACCTAGTGAATGCCAATATCGAACGGAAGGTTCTCCAGCAACAGGGTGCCATCTTTCAGACAACAACTGATACGGAAATTATTGCTCACCTAATAGCCCGTTCCAGTAAAAAATATTTTAATGAAGCTGGACCTGATGTCCTGAAGCGGATTGACGGTTCCTTTGCTTTGCTGATCATGACCGATAAAGAAATGCTGATTGCCCTAGATCGTCATGGGTTACGTCCCCTTAGCCTTGGAAAAATCGGTGAATCCATTATCGCGTCATCAGAAACATGTGGACTAAATGCGGTAGATGCTAAGTTCTGGAGGGATGTTGAACCGGGCGAATGGCTTCTTGTTAACGAGAAGGGAATAAAAACAGGAAGATTTGCTGCAAAAGGTGACGTTTCCCTTTGCTCCTTTGAATTTGTTTATTTTGCTCGTCCAGATAGTGTGATTCATGGAAGAAGTGTCTTAGCCATACGGAAAGAATTAGGCCAAATTTTAGCAAAAGAACATCCGACACCAGCTGATGTTGTCGTTGCCGTTCCAGAATCGAGTGTCCCTGCAGCAATGGGTTATGCCCAACAATCAGGAATTCCATATGAAATGGGAATCATCAAAAACCCCTATGCCGGTCGTTCATTTATTGAACCAACCCAAGAATTGCGGGACTTGGCCGTTCGTCTAAAATTAAGTGCTGTCCGTGAAATTCTCGAGGATAAGCGGGTCGTGCTTGTTGATGATTCGATTGTTCGCGGAACGACAAGCAAGCGAATTGTTGAATTGATTCGTCAGGCAGGTGCCAAGGAGGTCCATGTTCGAATTAGTTCCCCTATGGTAAGAAATCCTTGTTTTTATGGAGTGGATATGCCGACCAAAGAAGAACTTTTTGCTAACAAACATGAGCATGAACGAGCAATGGGAAATGTGATTGGAGCAGATTCATTAGCCTTCTTAAGTACGGAAGGGTTATTAGAGGCGGTAGATGTAGATCTTGCAGAAACAAGCAGTCGCTGTATCGCCTGTTTTAGTGGAGCATATCCAACTAAATTATATTTGAAGTGATAACCTTAATTAAACTAGGACCTTCTAAAATGGAAGTCCTAGTTTATCATTGTATTTATTCCCGAATAAACCCAAACTTTTGAAATCAAATTATCTTTTCATTCATAAATTGCGATTATTATTATTGTTAGTTTAGATGTTACGATAAAGAAAAACCTTCAAATTTATGAAGGTTTTAGCTTATTAATACGAATATTTGATTCAAGCCTTGCAAAAAAAGAAATATGCGAGCTATTTCCCCTGAAAATCACTAATTAATTAATTTTCATCATTTTCGTACGCGATAACCACTACTTTTTTATGAGCTTGCTCACTTATTTTTTCTTCTAGTGATTGAATTTCATTGATTAAATTAGGTGAAAGCGTAGCTGCAACATACTGATTTTCACTATTCAATATCATTACTCCTTTGCGATATTTGTCTTAGGTATCTTTAAAAACCTAAATTAAAGATTTTCCTGCATCAGGAGAAAGAATTGGATCCCAGCCGGTAATAATAGCACTTTTTCTGCCTGAATATCATTATTATTCAGTTCACTTCAATGTCTTATTCATTTTCGTAATTGTCTACCCCTCAATTTGAAATTCCTGTGGAGAAATTTGATTACCTTGTGCATTATTATTATTACACCACCTTTTGTGAAAGGATAAATTTTTCTTTTCCTCCCAAAAATTTGAAACAAAAATGATTGGAACTCGTAGATAAAGGGAGGAAAGGATATGGGTGCATTGAACAGATACTCAATTGAAGAATTTATCAAACAATCGGAGCAGAAGGATAAAGGCGAAGGTTTTTTTGAATTAGAGACTCCTCGGCTTTTGGAGGTAAATTTAGACGGTCAAGTTTGGGCCAAAGCTGGCTCAATGGTTGCCTATCATGGAGAAATAAAATTTGTACGTGAAGGAATATTAGAACACGGTCTAGGAACCGCGTTCAAAAAAGCATTTACAGGAGAAGGCGCTTCCTTAATGAAAGCGAACGGAAAAGGCAAGTTATATCTCGCGGATAGCGGCAAGAAGATCATCATCCTGAATTTACAAAACGAATCCATCTATATTAATGGGAATGATCTACTTGCTTTTGAACCAAGTATTAAATCGGAAATTAAATTAATGAAGAAAATTGCCGGAATGATGGCAGGCGGGTTATTTAATGTTCGTTGTGAAGGAACCGGAATGATTGCTTTTACTGCGCATTACGAACCACTCACCTTAAGGGTGTCGCCTGGCAACCCTATGATAACGGATCCAAACGCAACTGTAGCCTGGTCAGGAAATCTTAAGCCTGAATTTCAAACAGATATCAGTTTAAAGACTTTTCTTGGAAGAGGCAGCGGTGAGTCCATTCAAATGAGGTTCGAAGGTGAAGGCTTTGTTGTAATCCAACCCTACGAAGAGGTTTACATGAAAGCAAAGCAAAGTTAGTTGGGTTGGTGAAAAAGGTAAACACCAAAAAAAAGTTCCTGGTACCATCCAAATTTGATGGTACCAGGAACTTTTTTTGGCTTTCTGGCGTTCACCATTTATTACCCTCTTCTATCTCCTAAATGTAACAAAGTCTACATTAACAGGTTCGCTTTCATTAGCTCTCAGAAGTAGATTGATCTGTCCTCGGTGATATTGACCATGTAATGCAACATGGGTCAATATATCCCTTACCGAATTTTGAAACTCTTTGCCTTTACTATTTCTGTATAAAACGATCTGTTTGAGATCAGAATTGGATAAACCAGAAAGAAATTCTTTAAAGTTTTGCAGATTTTGATTAACAAGTTCTGCACAGGCTTCTAAACTGACCTCTGCCCAAATAGGTAATTTGGAACTGTCCGATCCTTTTAGCCTAGTAAACCACACATGTTCTGCCAAAAGCAGATGTGAGAATAGATTCTTAACTTGTTTGTTCTCTCCTTCCATATTTTTCAAGGTTTCAAGAATTCGTTGATTAGACCAATGTAAATGCTCAAACATATTTCGAATCGTTTCCACATGACCACCTCCATGTATTTAAACAATATGTATTATCAAATAGAATTTAGAACCATTTACATTTTAGACAATACCAACATATTTTTGTTATACATCATTACTAATTTTAGGTATTATCATCGATAGGTTTCCAACCATAAATGTACATGTTAGAATCGTATAGTTGTTATATTCTATCTACTACTGGTGGTGTGTTGTGAAAGAATCTGTACTAATACAAGAAAACAAAAGAATCAAACTGAATTTTAGTTTTCTAAAAAAAGACATGGTCTTTACCGTCTCACTTATATTAGCAGCGACAAGTTGTTTTATTCATCCTATCAAACTGGAGTATATAAATTTTCAAGTATTGGTCAGTTTATTTAGCCTTATGCTTACCATTAAGGCTTTGGAAGAACTTAAATTGCTAGAAAAATTCGCTATTGTCATTATAAATAATTGCAATAATAGCAGATCCGTTTCTGCCATACTGATTTTGTTATGTTTTTTTAGCTCCATGTTTGTTACGAACGATATTGCGCTTCTTACTTTGGTACCATTGACCCTAGTTGTCAGTAGGAAGACCAAAATGCCCATGATGGAGACCATTATTCTTCAAACCATTGCGGCCAATATTGGAAGTAGTCTAACTCCCATGGGAAATCCGCAAAATTTGTTCATTTATTCTTATTATGGGATCAAGCCTATGCCCTTTTTTATGACCGTCCTATTCCTGGCTGTCCTTGGGATTAGTTCTCTCTATTTACTTATTAATAGACTTCATAAAAGAGAATTGAAAGTAGTCCTGACTCCACTTCCGATAGACGATTGGAAAAAACCAACTGTCTGGGGATTAGTACTGGCTATAATCATTGCTTCTATTTTTGGTGTCGTCAGTTACCAAGTTGCCTTAGTAGTTACATTAATGACCGTGGTCGGTTTGAATGTAAAATTATTGATCAAAATTGATTATCTGTTACTCTTAACATTTATCTGTTTTTTTATCTTTATTGGAAATGTATCCAATTCAAATACATTACAAGCCGTTGCCAGTGCCAGTCTGAAAGACCCTACTTCCGTCTATTTTAGTTCGATATTTTTAAGCCAATTTATTAGTAACGTCCCTGCTTCTATCCTCCTGGCAGAATTCACAACAGATTGGAAACCTTTATTATTGGGAGTTAATATTGGCGGACTTGGGACCATTGTTGCTTCATTAGCCAGTGTGATTTCTTACAAACTATTCATTCAGGCAAATCCAACCGAGAGTAAAAAATATTTAATTAAATTTAGTCTCTATAATTTTTCCTTTTTAGCGTTTTTAAGTTTGATTCAGTACTTTATCATTAAACTATTTTTAAATTGAGCTTTTTCATATGCAGTGTATTTAAAAAATCAGGCACCATCCAGAGAATGATATGCTCCCGATAAAGTAGACAGATGAAATAATAAAAATCTGTTTTACGTTATTGGGGGCTTTTTCTATGGCAAAAAGTGCTTTTACTGCACAAGAAAAATATGCGTTAATAGTGGCATTTGAGGACAGGCAAACCTCGATTCTAGACTTCTGTGTTCAACACAATATATCTAAACATACTATCAAAAATTGGATTTATTTATTTCAGACATATGGAATTGATGGACTTCAAGATTCAACTAGTTGGAAACGGTACTCCCAAGCGGTAAAAACAGCTGCCGTACTTGATTATCTTTCCGGAACCTATTCCCAGACAGAGATTGTACGTAAGTATGAAA
>NZ_JAGGQY010000100.1:0-22647 GCF_018613105.1 Bacillus sp. ISL-77 | reverse complement strand
AAATACATAGAATTGAATGAATTGGATTAGTTGGAACGCCGTATGCGGTGAAAGTCGCACGTACGGTGTGAACAGGGGGAAAAGGTGGCGATAACTTCAAAGCCTTACCTATCTGTATTAAGTGAATTTCTTCACAAAGTTAGGAAAGCCAATCTTTACTAGGAAAAAGTTGGCTTTTTTAATGTAATAAGTTTGGTTATATATAATTTTACTCCCGTTGTTTTCCGTTACCTCATAAAAATAAAACTAAATCTCCTTCGATATGTCAGACCCATCGTTAAGATTTTTCCATCTCGTACTACTTCCATCTTTAGCTACTATTAGCATTTATTTTGTTTACAATAACGATCTCCGATTATGAACCTTAATTTAAGTAGTAATTTATCTAACTATGCAATCCGCTCAATTAAAATACCCACTTGCTCGGCCATAATCTGAGGAGGATAAGGCATTTCATTCGCGAACCACCATTCTACGATCTCTACGTAAGCCCCCGCTATAAATCGAAGAGTAACCTCTTCATTTATTCCGTTATTTTTTCCTTCTGATATATTCACTTCACCCTTTAGCCCTTCCATGACAAACTCAAGAAATTGTCTACGAAAAGAAGGAGCTCCTTTACTGGCTAACATTGTCGAAAAGAATAAATAATTACGTTCAAAGTATTCGAACCATATCAGATTCCCATCTATAAAATCCATATCTGATGCCGCTTCAGCCAATTCCCTTAGCTCATTGATATGCTCTTCAATGAGCTTGTCCAGCAAATCAAATTTATCCATGTAATGAAGATAAATGGTTCTTCGGCTAACATTCGCCCTGTCGGAAATATCTTGTATTGTAATCTGATCAAAACTTTTTTCAGACATCAGTTCAATAACTGCTTTTTTTATTGCTTCTTGCGATTTGAGTATTCTTCTATCTACCTTAGACATTATGGAAGCCACCAAACTTTCTTTAAAGAATTACACGATTTTAATTGGTTTGTGCACTAATATACAAATTACGATTTATTGACAATTGTAAGATCCCAATTCTGTATAAAATTATACACAGATGTTACTTAATTCATCAATGTTTATTTATTCTATAGACATCTAATTTAGCAAGAAGGTTGGAAGTATCGAAGTGAACTGTATTTTAGAGAAAGTGAGGACATTCAAATGGAATTTGTGAAACATGGAAATACCGGCTTGGATGTATCCCGTCTTTGTCTTGGTTGTATGAGTTTTGGTGTGCCGGAACGTGGATATCCCGCTTGGACACTTGATGAGGAGAACAGTCGTCCTATTATAAAAAAAGCACTTGATTCAGGTATCAATTTTTTTGATACGGCAAATTATTATTCAGACGGAACAAGTGAAGAAATTGTTGGACGAGTTTTAAAGGAGTGTGCCAATCGAGAAGAAATTGTATTGGCTACAAAACTCTATTTTCCAATGCATGAAGGTCCGAATAGTAAAGGTCTTTCACGAAAGGCTATTATGACTGAAATTGATAAAAGCCTTAAGAGATTGGGATCTGATTACATTGATCTTTATTATATTCATCGCTGGGATTACAATACTCCAATTGAAGAAACCATGGAAGCATTGCATGATATTGTGAAAGCTGGAAAGGCAAGATACATTGGCGCATCTTCTATGTTTGCTTGGCAGTTTCTAAAAGCTAATCATATAGCTGAGAAGAACGGTTGGACCCGTTTCGTTGCAATGCAAAATCAAATAAATCTTTTATATAGAGAAGAAGAAAGGGAAATGCTACCACTTTGCAAAGAAGAAAAAATTGGTGTCGTTCCGTGGAGCCCTCTTGCAAGTGGAAAATTGACACGCAATTGGGAGGAAACAACGGCTCGTTCTGAAAAAGATGATGCTAAGGGTTCCTTTTACAATGCTGGTAGCGACCGAATGATTGTGGAAAGGGTTGCTGAGCTTGCAGAAAAACGTGGAGTACCACGCGCTCAAATTGCACTTGCCTGGGTGTTGAAGACGGAACCAGTAGCAGGACCTATTGTCGGTGCCACGAAAATGTCTCAACTTGAGGATGCGGTAGCGGCTCTTTCGATTAATTTAACACCTGAAGAAATTACTTTTCTTGAAGAGCCATATGTACCACAACCAATAATCGGCTTTAAATAATTTTCGATATAAAGCAAATCTCTTTCACATAAGAAAGCAATTTAATCAAGAGATCCTGTAATCCTATTAAAATAATTACACAGTTTTCATTGATTCGTGCACTAATTCACGAATGGAGTAAATTTGACAATTGTAGACATTTTGTATCTGTTTATAATTATATACAGATGTCACATAATTTATATGTGTGAATTATTAGTGCATCCAATTTTGAATGAGAGGAAGATTGAATATGACTAATGTTTTAATTCTTGGAGCAAATGGATCACTTGCTCGTGTAGCTATAGATATGTTCATTAAAGAAACCGATGCACAGTTAACACTTTATTTGCGAAACTCACGTAATTCAAAAAATATGGATTCAAATCGTGTTCGAGTAATCGAAGGCGATGTTACAGACCTTGAAAAACTAAAAGAAGCTATGATTGGACAGGATGTTGTGTATGCCAATCTTGCAGGCAATCTAGAACAAATGGCAAAAACAATTGTGGAGGCAATGGACGCTACTGATCTTAAGCGTATCATTTGGATTAGCTCAATGGGCATTTATGATGAAGTCCCAGGAGAAAGGCATGGTAGTATTTTAAATCCTTATAGAAAATCTGCTGCGGTCATTGAAGCCTCAGACCTTGACTATACGATTTTAAGACCAGGATGGTTTACAAATAAAGATGAAATTGACTATGAGACCACTCAGAAAGGTGAACCATTTAAAGGGCATGATGTATCACGAAAAAGTATTGCAGATTTGATTGTTAAATTGGCTGTAACGCCGGGATTGGAAGTTCGTCGCAGCTTGGGTGTAAATAAACCTGAATAAGTAGGGTGAATGATAAGTCCGTTATTAAAAAGTAATGTATTTATGAGGTTAAAAAACATCGAAATCAAATGGATAGTAAAAAAAGGGAGGAAATTTCATGTCATTAGAAATTTTACAAGCAAAATCAGAAATAAAAGAATTAGTTGATACTTTCGCAAATTTTGCAGATGAAAAAAAGATTCCAGAACAAATGCCTTTATTTACCCCTGATACGACAGTTAAGGTTTACATGGGTGATGATTTATTGTTTGATATTTCAGGAACAAAACAATTGGAAGAAGTATTCACAAGTTTTACCGCTAATGTAAAACGTTCATTCCACATGAACGGACAACTGGTTGTCAAAGTAGATGGCGATTCTGCAACTGGTGTTTCATACTGCCAAGTTAAATTAGTAAGCGAAGAAGATGGGAAAGAAGTTATCACTGATAGTAGTATCATCTATCACGATGAATATATGCGTCAGAACGGAACTTGGTTAATAAAGACCCGTATTTCTCACTTTACGATTAATGATAGACGAATATTAAAAAGCTAATTTGTTTATAGTTGGAACTATAGCTTAAGGATCAAATTTTTTATGCTGTAAAAAAACAGAACCTGAAAATGACTGGACTAGTGGAAAAGGCTATCCAGTCATTTTTTAACTAGAATAAGCTGGATCAAATTACGAAAACAGTACACTTAAATGTATTACCTTCATCCATAATTTTAAAATTTCCACTATACATTCTCAGGTGTGAAAATGGTAACAAGAAAGGATTGAATTTTCTCTTATGTGCAATAATCATATAAACATGTCTACCCGTGTATTAAGCGTTCCAAATGCAAAAGCCCCATTTGAAAAGACTACAATTGAGCGCAGAGTATTAAGACCGGATGACATCTTAATCGATATCTAAGTATTGCGGTATTTGCCACTCCGATATTCACTTTGCATACAACGAGTGGGGTACTGGAATCTTCCCAATGGTTCCTGGTCACGAAATTGCAGGAGTTGTAACAGCAGTAGGGTCAGAAGTGACAAAATTTGCTGTTGGTGATCGTGTTGGCGTTGGTTGCTTTGTCAACTCCTGTGGGGAATGCGAATATTGCCTCCGTGGTGATGAGCAATTTTGTACAAAAGGTGTTGTCATGGTATTTAATTCATTAGACTATGATGGCAATCTAACTTACGGTGGATATAGCCAAAAAATAGTTGTAAAGGAAAAGTTCCTTGTTAGTATACCAGATAGTTTGGAATTGGATGTTGCAAGCCCATTATTATGCGCAGGCATCACAACTTACTCTCCTTTAAAACATTGGAACGTAGGACCAGGTAAGAAGGTAGCGGTTGTTGGTATGGGTGGTCTTGGACACATTGCGGTTCAATTTGCTCATGCTATGGGTGCTGAAGTAACTGCGTTAAGTCAGACTTTGAATAAGAAAGAGGAAGCCCTTGGTTTTGGCGCTGATCATTACTATGCAACCAATAATCCTGCTACATTCACTGAGTTGGCTGGTCAATTTGATCTCATTTTAAATACCGTGTCTGCAAATCTTGATGTTGATGCTTATTTATCCTTGCTTCGTGTAGATGGAACTCTTGTAAATGTGGGTGCACCAGCCCAGCAAGATAAGTACAGTGTGTTTTCCTTAATAATGGGTCGTCGTAGCATTGCAGGTTCAAATGTTGGCGGGATTCAGGAAACACAAGAAATGCTAGGTAGCCTCGGTTTACCCCATCTGAATTAACTGGGAATATTCGAACAAATTATTCACGGTTCATGGATTTTGTTCTTATTTACTTTTATAAAATAATATTTATACAAAGGGGAAAACTTTTTATGGGTAACAATTGGAAAATATATTTATTAGCCTTCATAGGATTCTTTGTTGGTACAGCGGAGTTCGTTATTGCGGGTATATTAGACAAAGTAGCGGAAACAGCTAATATTTCAGTTTCAGCGGCAGGACAACTAATTACTGTCTTCGCAATTGCTTATGCGTTTGGACCGCCAATCGTAATGATGGCGTTGGCAAAAACAGACCGTCGAAAGATATTAATGCTTTCTCTTTTAATTTTAGTTCTTGGAAGCGTTCTGACAGTATCACTTTCAGGTTTCTTCTTTTTAATAGTATCTCGCGCTGTTCTCGCTGTAGGAACAGGTGTTTTTGTGGTAACTTCTATGAGTGTCGCACCAAAACTCGCACAGCCAGAACGGCAGGCTGGAGCAATTGCAACTGTTTTTGCAGGGTTTAGTCTAGCTCTTGTTATAGGTGTACCTATTGGTCGTGTTGTTGCGGAATCATATGACTGGAGAGTTATCTTCTGGGGAATTGGTCTATTATCATTGCTTGCGATTTTTGCAGTTGCAAAAACAATTCCAGCCACAGAAGCAGAAGTACCTGTACCTCTAAGAGAACAACTTGCACTATTAAAAAAGCCTAACATAACTTTTGCGCTAGGCATCACATTCTTTGTATTTATCAGTTATTCAATAGTTAATACCTTTATGTCTCCATTACTGTCTATCGTTATGTCTCTAAGCGATGGGGAAATTAGTGTTGTCTTTTTTGCATTAGGTATTGCAAGTTTAGTAGGCTCTAAGTTTGGTGGATTCCTGGCGGATCGAATTGGTCCGGCAAAAACAATCGGTGGAACAATGGGCGCTCAAGTTCTTGCTCTGACATTACTTTCTGCAATCTTGTCTACTGTTACTGGTTCGGTATTCTTAAATATTGCGTTGCTTATACTGTGGGCGATCGCAATATGGGCATTCTCAACAACTCAGAATTTTAACCTGGTCTCCATTGTTCCAGAAGCCTCTGGCATTTTACTAAGCCTTAACAGCTCTGTTATCCAGATAGGAATTGCCGCTGGTGCTGGTATTGGGGGAATTGTTACAGGAAACTCATCCATGTTATCGATTACCTGGATTGGAGCAGGATCTGTTGTAATTGCTGTTCTTATTGCAGCTATCCCATTAATTTCCTTTACATCTAAAAAAAGTATTACAGAGAAGGGATAATCACATAAGAAAATAACCGCTTAATTTGGGAGTACAGTAAAAGTCTATAAAAAATAGTGGTTAATCGCAAAATGAACCCACATAGAGCAAAAGGAGCTAATTGTGTAACAAACACAGTTGGCTCTTTTCTTGAAGTAAAGGGGAAATTTGGGTGTAGCAGAGAGGGGAAGGTATTCACTGTTAAAAATAGTTTTTTTCTCTTATAAGGAAACCTCTTAAAAGGTTTTTAACAAATATATTTTTTGTGCACCAATATATAAGGTGTGTTCTTTGAAAAAAGTTTGTACTAGTTTTGTTTATTGTAATATGCAGTTCGTTTATATACATTTATTTATTTTTTTTACCAACCTTTTTCATTAAAGAAAGGAAGATTAGTATGTCTAATATTTACAAAAAAGTTGACATTACTACTGTTGCCTCCAGTGGTATGGGGGAGGCTGCTAATCGACGTAAAGAACGATTAAAAAAACTACTTGAAGAGATTCAAAAGAATGGTATAGAAGCTATATTTAATTTAATGGAAGAAGCTTCGCATGGACAAAAGGAAAAAATCAGCTAATAGGCTGTTAATTAACGATTAAATCAATTTGTATTATACAAAAAGTCCTAGCAATTTAAAATTTTTAAATTCTAACTTTGATATTTTTTTGAAATCAAACCGTAAAGACTATTAACATTTGATCCCAATTCCTTCTGGAACGGTCTCGGAACCGTAAGGGCGGTAGAGAGGCAGGGCTATCGCTGTTTTGGGTTTTTGAAGGTTTGGTTGGGCTATTACGGAGGCTATAGGACATACCTTTTCCTTAATGCGTGAAGAAAAACAAAAAAGTATTTTAGAGCGTAAAAAGTTGAAATCAAAACATTAATTTTAGCAAACATACAAGACTCCAAACCATTTGGTTGCGGAGTTTTTTTCATTTATGCATGAGTCCAGGAAAATTAATGATATCAAAGAGGCTGTTACTAATTGACCCTAAAATTTGGTCTTAATAAGTATTAATTTATCCATTATAAAGACCAATATAATTTACAAATTGAACAGATTTGTTCAATAAGTAACAAATTGATACAAATTAACAATTGAAAGCATTCTAAATGTCATTATAATAATAAACAGGTGTTCAATAGTATAATTCAATGTAATTATTTATTGACATCTATATTGTATAACACAAACAACACACTTCTTCAGCGAAAATGTGGAGTTTTCCAAAATATTTTGATTAAAGGAGGATTTCGGATGGAACAGCATACTTCAATTATATCGCTTTTAATTGTAACTATTGTCGCGTTTTTTACACCAATCCTGTTACATCAGTTAAAAATGCGCTTTGTTCCTGTAGTGGTTGCTGAAATCATTATGGGGTTAATCATTGGGAAGAGTGGATTTAATCTTGTGCATGAAGATGCTTGGCTCGAAATCCTATCAACTCTAGGTTTTTTATTTCTCATGTTTTTAAGTGGACTGGAAATTGACTTTAGTACCTTTTCCATCAAGAAAGGGAAGAAATCAAGAGTAGCGAAAGTTCAACCAAATAGCTTTCTGATTGCAGGCATGATTTTTGCAGGGATTTTCATTGCTTCCGTAGCATTATCTTATCTATTTGTTCTCGCAGGCTTTATTGATAATGTCTTACTTATGACTTTAATTATATCAACGATTTCCCTAGGCGTTGTTGTCCCTACGTTAAAGGAAGCTCATTTGATGAAGACAAACATTGGACAGATTATCTTGCTTACCGCTGTTATTGCTGATCTTGTTACAATGATCCTTCTTGCCGTGTTTGTTTCATTAAATAGTAAAGACAGCGGAAATGTTTGGATGATCTTAATTTTATTTGTAGCCGGCGTGGTACTCTATCTAGTAGCCAACAGGTTTAAGGGACGAAAATTTGTTTCAGTTTTGGCATCAGGAACCACACAGATAGGTACAAGAGCAATTTTTACGCTTCTAATTGTATTGGTCGCTATATCGGAGTTTGTTGGAGCTGAGAACATACTTGGGGCGTTTCTTGCGGGGGTACTGGTATCCTTGCTGTCTCCGAACAAAAAAATGGTTCATAAATTGGATTCTTTTGGGTATGGATTTTTTATTCCTATCTTTTTTGTGATGATTGGTGTGAATTTGGATCTATGGTCATTGTTAAGCCAGAAAAAAATGCTGCTACTAATCCCACTGCTGCTTTTCGCACTGTTATTGTCTAAATTAATTCCTGTTCTAATCCTAAGAAAATGGTATGACCAAAAAACAGTAGTTGCTTCAGGTTTTCTACTAACTTCAACCCTTTCACTTATGATTGCAGCAGCAACTATTGGTCAAAGAATAGGTGTAATCAGTGCAGAAATGGGCGGGTCCTTTATTCTTGTTGCAGTCATTTCCTGTGTATTAACACCAGTCGTTTTTAAAAAAATGTTACCACGTAGTGTTGCAGAAGAAAAAACTTTGAAAGCTGCTTAATATACTCTTCATGTAACAAGATAACTCCAATTATAACCCCTGTACTTGCACGGTACGGGGAATTTTATTCAATACATTCTTTTAACAAGCTGAAGCCAAAGTTTTTTAATTCATGATTATTAAAATTATATAAAACAGTTTAAAAAACTTATAAAAACGTTTATGTAAATTTTTTCAACAAGAGGGGAAGATATAGATGAATCATTTAGTATTTGAGATTGGTACAGCACTTATTCTAGTTGCACTTGGCTCAATTATTGCAAATAAGTTGAAGTTTTCGACTGTTCCATTTTTGATTATTTTGGGGATGGTAGTTGGTCCACATTTAGAATTTATCAAAAGTAATGATATCATTCAATTTTTGGGACGTATTGGTGTCCTATTTCTCCTATTTTACTTAGGACTGGAATTCTCAGTAGGAAAACTAATAAAATCTGGGCGCAATATTTTAGTCGGAGGTAGTATACACGTTGCAATCAATTTTGGTCTAGGCATAGCTTATGGTATCATTACGGACATGTCGTGGATGGAGACATTTATTATTGCAGGTATTTTAAGCGTGTCCTCTTCTGCAATTGTAGCAAAGGTTCTTGTGGATTTAAAAAGAACAGCAAATCCTGAAACGGGGCTAATTCTAGGTATCATTTTGTTTGAGGATCTTTTCTTGGCACTATATTTAGCGACTATTTCGGGAATCCTGCTTGCTGAATCTGCATCAGTCTTAGGAATAATCACGTCAGTCATGATTTCATTCGGTTATATGATGTTATTCTTTGTCATAGCCCGAAAAGGTTCCTCATTGTTAAATAAATGGTTGAAAATAAAGTCAAATGAAATTTTCGCTATAGTTATTTTTGCCATTTTGTTTTTTGTAGCCGGTTTTTCAGAAATCCTGCATGTTGAAGAGGGAATCGGTGCATTGCTATTAGGACTGGTATTTTCTGAAACGGAGCATCGTGAACGAATTGAACATCTTGTAATTCCGTTTAGAGATTTATTTGGGGCAATATTTTTCTTCAATTTTGGCTTAATTATTGATCCAACAACCTTAGCTAATGCTAGCTGGCTGTCATTAGGAGCTGCTATATTAACCGTTGGAGGAAATGTGGTGGCTGGATTGATTACCGGACGAAGAGCTGGGTTATCCTATAAAGCTTCAACCAACATTGGTCTAACCACAATGGTACGAGGGGAGTTCTCCATTGTTTTAGCACAATTGGGAATCACAGCAGGATTGAATTCTATTCTAATCTCATTTACAGCTCTTTATGTACTTATTTTAGCAATCGCAGGACCTTTAATGACGAAGGAATCAAATACCATCACTAACGCTTTGAGACAGATTTATACATGTGTTAACGAATGGAAAAAGGAAAATATAGAGGTTCATGAGAGTGAGCCAAATAATTTAATCTAAAGAAAAATGGTCTCCAATAATACAAAGTTGACTGGTTTTGGAGACTTAGTATTTCACTCATTTTAAATCTTTTACCTGAGTAATCCTTATTAATTTCCATTTCTTTTAGAGGCTCTAAATAAGATGGGTTAGCCAATTAATGCAATTGGTTAACCCATCTTTTGTTTTCCTGATTTTAAATTACCTTATTGCAGAATTCTCTTAATATCTTAATTTTTCATTTTGTAGAGACCTTGTAAATCATTCACAATTTTAATTGATCTGTGCACTAATGCACGATTCTTGGATATTTAGCAATTGCAGAAATCATATATCAATTTATAATTGTATACATGTGAGAAATAATTGATTGATGTATATTTTTAGGAACATGTATTTAAAAATAAAGGAAAATAAAATGAAATATTAAACCGTATCACGGTAAAGGTTATAATAGCGTTGCTAAAGACGCTTTTTTTAATGAAATATTTTACGAATGGGGGATTGAATCCGTCTTTATGAAGATTCGGAAAGAAAATATCCGTTCCATAAAAGCTGCCGAAAAACTGCTTTATGTTGTAAAAGCAAATGAAACAAGAAAATCGATGTACAAGAAAATTAACGCAGATCGAAATATCTATGATCTATATGAAATCTCAAAAGATCAATACACTTTACATCTATTAAGAAATTGTCTATTAAATACAGACTCTTCGCATTTACTAGAAGCCTAGTTAATTGGGAGGGATTAAATGACATTTTTATTTTTCACTGCCTTAGCTGTAGCCTTCATTTTATATAATAGATATTTTCCGGTATTTGGTGCTTTTTGTACCAATGTGAAAGACCTTAATTTAGATGAAATCAAGGTAATCGATGTAAGAGATTTTAATGATTCATACAAGAATCCTATTAATGGAGCTGTTAATATCCCTTTGGCATATTTAAAAAGGAATTTTAACGAAATTCCTAGTAAGGATATTCATTTAGTTGTATCAAACCCACTTGAAAAAAATATTGGAATACGCTTCTTAAGAAAAAAAGGTTTTCGTGTTGTAGGATATACAATAATTAGGTGATATTGTCCTGACTGATGAAGAATCCAGCAGTTTACATGCATGATTGGACATAATAATGGCAGAAAGCATTATAACTGCAGAAATAAAAAGGTATGGTTAAATAAGTAGAAACAATGAAATGTACGATGGGGGGGCTATGGATGAAGTAAAAAAACGGGATTAATTTTAAACATTAGGTTCCGTTATTAAAAATTGTTGGCATTAATAAAGAATGCTTTGGAAAATTTTTATGAGGAGGTTGCAAGTTAAAAATGAGTGAAGATAAACAAAAAATCCTAGCAGTTTATCAACGAATTGATGACGCAATGGTTAATAAAGACACTGAGACATTGGAAAACATCCTTGATGACAATTACGTATTAGTACACATAACTGGGTATCATCAACCTAAGCAGGAATGGCTTGAACAAATAGAAAATGAACAAATGAAATACTTCAAAACGATGCCTCAAAAAACAATCATCACAATAGATGGTAATACTGCTATTCTCATTTGTATTACTAAAATCGATGCAAGAATTTATGGTTTTAGAAACACTTGGAGTATGCAAATGAAAATGCATTTTGAGAAACGTGGAGACAATTGGTATCCGGTGAGGACTATTGCAACAAGTAGATAAAATACAGAAATAATAAGATAACCACCACATAATTTAGCATTTCAAAAAATGGAGACCCTATTAAAGCCTTGTTCAGTCACAATAGTGCCAAGGATTTAATAGGGTTTATGCATTTTCTGCATATCAGTGTGGTAATGGTGTAACATTAACTTGTTATTCCATAATTAGTTATTATTTTTTATTTTTCTAATTAACAGGAGGAAATTGAGTTAATGCAGGGAAATGTAAAAGAATCCACAGATAAGTATGAGATTTCTCCTCTTTAACTGATTTTCGACTTGGGATTTGTATTTGAACTGACCCAGATTTCGGAACATTTGCTGCATCACCTCAACTGGCATGGTTTGGTGGAAATGATAGTGCTCCTGATTGCCGTATATAATGTATGGTCATATACAAGTTTTGAAGCCACTCTCATACATGTCGGAAAAACTCAGACTCAGTGGATGATGCTTATCGTGATGCTTTTAGGGCTATTCATGTTCGCTTCTATTCATCGTGCATTTGGAGTAGCCGCGTGGACATTTGTAACTCCGTTTCTTATGTCAGATAGGAAATGGATTATTTACTACTTTTGCTGAAACTGGTCTTAAAGCTCATTACTCAAGAATGCTCGGATGGATTCTTACTACTACACCACTCTGGATTATAGGTTCGTTTGCTGATAGCGAAGAGAGGCTTACATGGTGGGGCATTGCAGCAGGAATTGACATCATAGGAACATGGTTTGCCCATCCATTTCCTGGTCGTGTTCTCAGATCCGAAAATGTAGAATTTGATGCGGAACATATGGTTGAAAGATGTAGGCTTTTCTTAATTATTGCTCTGGGAGAGATCGTTTTAACGACGGGTAGAGCCATATCAGCAGCACCAATTAGTTTTATCACACTGGTTATAGGAATATGTTCTCTCGCATCCATAGTAGCACTATGGGCACTTTATTTCGGTGGTTCAGACCATCTGGTAGTACACTATACTGAGCAAACTACAAATCCGATTCTAGCTGCAAGACTAGCAATGAACGGTCTAATAGTAACGGTAGCGGGATTAATTGTGTTTGCTGTAGGAATTGAGCTTGCGATTGAGCACCCTTATGCGGGGACATCGGCATCAATGACCACTCTTCTATTTGGTGGTCCTATCCTCTACCTAATATCTCAAGGATGGTATCTATGGTATATAACTAGGAAAGTCCCATACTACAGAATAGTGGGAGGGCTAAGTCTAGTAATGTCCGGATTCCTAACTAACTTCACAAAGGCATTTTTCTCTTTGATCGTCGTTACTATTCTCCTGGTTGTGCTATCTGGGATGATAACTAGGTCTGTAAATAAGAATAAAGGAATTAGGCTCTGAACAATGTTTTTTATACTGTATAATGGAAAATTCTCTTTCTGCTTTAGAGGCATTTTTCTGACAGTCTACTGTTGTTGGAGCTATTGAGTTGATTTTATATATATTCCCTACAACTTTCAAAGATAATGAACAATTTTATTTGTTTTGTTAAGTAATACACAAATTTCGATTTATTGACAATATGAGAGGGCTTTCTTTCTGATTATAATAGGAAATGGTTAACGATGTTTTTTGAAAGGGAGGACAAATCAAATGGATTATGTAAAACTTGGAAATACGGGTTTAGATGTATCCCGCCTTTGCCTTGGATGTATGGGTTTTGGTGTTGCTGAACGATGGGTCCATCCTTGGGTCATTGATGAAGAGCGCAGTCGCCCAATTATTAAAAAAGCCCTTGAGTTAGGGATCAATTTTTTTGACACAGCAAATGTATATTCCGACGGAACAAGCGAAGAAATTGTGGGACGTGCTCTAAAGGATTATGCAAATCGGGATGAAATTGTCATTGCAACGAAGGTTTATTTCCCTATGCACGAAGGTCCAAATGGTAAAGGTCTTTCTCGAAAGCATATTATGAGTGAAATTGATAAGAGTATTACACGTCTCGGAACAGATTATGTGGATTTGTACCAAATTCATCGATGGGATTATAACACACCGATTGAAGAGACGATGGAAGCATTGCATGATGTCGTGAAGGCTGGCAAGGTAAGATATATTGGTGCTTCAGCTATGTTAGCATGGCAATTTTTGAAGGCAAATCATGTGGCTGAAAAAAATGGTTGGACCCGGTTTGTATCAATGCAGAATCATTTAAACCTTTTGTATCGTGAAGAGGAACGTGAAATGCTACCGTTATGTAAAGAAGAAAAAATCGGTGTGATTCCGTATAGCCCTCTTGCATCAGGAAGACTAACGCGAGATTGGTCGGAAGCAACGCATCGTTCTGAAACTGACCAAGTTCAGAAGTCTAAATATGATGCTACTGCCGATACGGACAGATTAATCGCAAAGCAGGTTGCAACAATTGCTGAAAAACGAGGTGTACCTCGCGCCCAAATTGCACTTGCTTGGTTGCTGCAAAAGGAACCGGTAACAGCTCCTATTATTGGCGCTACAAAGATATCACATCTTGAAGAAGCAGTACCAGCACTTTCAATCAAGTTAACACCTGAAGAAATAATATCACTAGAGGAACCATATGTACCACACTCAGTAGTTGGTCCCTTAGTTTAGGTTATCATGAGACATTTTTAATGGGGAAAAATTATAACCATCATTACACTAAAACTCCCTTCATTATTTCTAGAAGGGAGTTTTTGATGTGTGAGATTAAAGAAGATTATAGTGAAATGATTCATGAATAGCATTCATTAAATTTATTACACAATTTTATTGGATTTGTGAACTAATAAACAAATCGTCCGAATTTAACCATTGAAGCATCTCAGTTTTGTATTAAAATTATACACAGATGTTACTTAATACATCAACGGGAACAAAATTAAGGGTCATTTTTGATTGAATGGAAGTCAAAAGTTAGTAAACCCATATAGGAGGAATCTATGATGGAAACTATTACTTTATCAAATGGAATAAAGATGCCAATTTTAGGTTTCGGCGTATATCAAATTCCGGAACTTGAAGAATGTGAACGTGTTGTTGCTGAAGCAATTGAAGTGGGGTACCGTTCAATCGATACTGCCCAAGCTTATGGGAATGAAGAAGCTGTAGGGAATGCAGTTCGTAAAAGTGGTATACCCCGCGCGGAATTCTTCATTACCACAAAAGTTTGGATTTCAAATGCCGGTTATGAAAAAGCTAAAGCATCAATAGAGGAGTCTTTACGAAAGCTACAAACAGACTACATTGATTTACTGCTTATTCATCAACCATTTAATGATTACTACGGAACGTATCGTGCTATGGAAGAGTATTATAAAGCTGGAAAAATCAAAGCTATTGGTGTAAGTAATTTCTATCCTGATCGTTTCATTGATATCGCACAGTTTAGTGAAATTACTCCAATGGTGAACCAAGTCGAAACACATGTGTTTAACCAACAAAAACGAGCCCAAAAAATCATGGAAAAATACGGGACTCAAATTGAGTCTTGGGGACCTTTTGCTGAAGGAAGAAAGGATTTCTTTAATAATGAAATCCTAAAAAGCATTGGTGAGCAATATGGTAAATCTGTTGCTCAAGTGGCTCTTCGTTACCTAATACAACGTAATGTTGTGGTCATTCCTAAAACGGTATCGAAAGAACGAATGATTCAAAATTTTGATGTCTTTAATTTTGCTTTAACAAATGAAGACATGGATAAAATTGCGAAATTAGATCAAGAACAAAGTTTATTCTTCTCTCATTACGATCCAGAAACAGTTGAATTCTTATCAGGACTAGGCAAATAAACTAGAAAGAATGTAAATCCCTATTCAGTATTAACATCGGGATTAATAGCACAGAAAACTCCCTTCATTATTTCTAGAAGGGAGTTTTTTTAACAAAGTTCTACCAATACGTTGGTTCTATATTATAGATTCCTTTCTAACAAAATCCCCACTTGTTCTGCCATGACACGAGGTGGATAAGGCATTCCATTCGTGATCCACCATTCCACTATCCCTACGTAAGAGTTGATAATAAATTGAAGAATAACATCTTCATTTAATCCTTGATTTTTTCCTTTTGCTACTTCCACTTCATCCTTGAATTCCTCGATGAGAAACTCAAGGAACTGATTGCGAAATGAAGGGGCTCCTTTACTGGCTAACATCGTCGAAAAGAATAAATAATGGCGTTCAAGGTATTCGAACCATGGAAGATTTGCATCTATAAAATCCAATTCAGAAGCTGATTCACAAATTACGCGCATTTCGTTGATATGTTCAGAAATGAGCTTATCTAGTAAGTCATATTTATCCATGTAATGAAGATAAATGGTTCCTCTGCTAACATTCGCCCTGTCAGAAATATCCTGGATCGTAATGTCATCAAAATTTTTTTCAGACATCAGTTCAATCACAGCTGTTTTAATAGCTTCTTGGCTTTTGGCTATTCTTCTATCTACTTTTGACATTGTAAGGACACCAAACTTTCTAAAAGATAATTAACAAATTTAATTGATTTGTTCACTAATAAACAATTTGCGATGATTTAACCATTGTAAGCATTCTGTATCCGTTTATAATTATAAACAGATGTTCACTAATTTATCAATGTTTATTATGTTAGGGCATCTGGATATGAGCAAACGAATTATACTTGGGGCAAATGGGTCTATTGCTCGTGTAGCTATTGATTTATTTCTAAAAAAACCGATGCATAATTGACAATTCATTATAATTTGTTCATTAATGGACAGATTAAGCCAACTTGACCATTTTTAACTATCTTTGTATGCATAGTTGAACAGGTAATGTAAAATCCAGGTAATAACATCGGCAGTTATCCTGATTATAAATTAATCCTAGAATAAAATTAAGGAGGACATACAATGAAAGAAGTTATACTTTGGACCGGTGCTGGACAGATTGGCATGGCGATAGCTAGAAGAATCGGTTTTGGTAAGAAAATTATTGTTGGTGATAAGAACCAAGATAATGCCAAGGCTATTGTAAAAATTATGAAAGAAGCAGGATTTGATGTGGTACCTGTCGAAACGGACATTTCTTCCAGAGAATCTATTTTAAATTTGATTGCAGAAGGTCAGAAGTATGGTGAAATCACTGCTCTTATCAATGCAGCCGGCGTGTCACCTAGTCAGGCACCTATTGAAACCATTTTGAAGGTGGATTTGTACGGAACTGCAGTATTGCTGGAGGAAGTAGGAAAGGTCATAGCTCCTGGAGGCGTTGGTGTGACAATTTCCAGTCAGTCTGGACACAGAATGCCTCAATTGGGAGTTGAAATTGATGAACAGCTAGCAACGACACCAACTGAAGAACTCCTTAGTTTGGAAGTCCTTCGTCCAGAAAATATCAAGGATACGTTGCACGCTTATCAAATGGCGAAACGGTGCAATGTGAAGCGCGTTATGTTTGAATCTATACGCTGGGGAGAAAAAGACGCTCGTATCAATTCCATTTCTCCAGGGATTATCGTAACGCCATTGGCTATAGACGAGTTCAATGGTCCAAGAGGAGAGTTCTATAAGAATATGTTTGCCAAGTGCCCTGCCGGACGACCAGGAACAGCTGATGAGGTTGCAAATGTGGCTGAGCTGCTGATGATGCCGCAGGGAGCTTTCATCACCGGGTCTGATTTCCTAATTGACGGTGGAGCCACGGCTTCTTATTTTTACGGACCACTAAAACCAGCAGAATAATGAAAGGAATCTAAAAAGGCTGTCTCAATTAGAAATGAGGCATGTCATTTAATCAAGATGCCTCCAAAACGGAACGGTTTATTATAAAAGTTTGGAGGTATTTTTCATGAAAATGAATGCATTAAATAACGGGTCAAAATGCCAATTTTAGGTTTTGTCGCTACCAAATTGATGATCTTTAGGAACGTGAGAGATGTGTTTCAAATGCTATTGTTCCAGGCACAATTAGCAGTGAATTGCTTAAAACGACCTCAGACCCTGAAATGAAAGCTGGTTTAGAGGACTTTTACAAAGTGGCTATTGATGCGGACAGAGTTGCTCGTGCCATTGCCTTCGCAATTGAGCAACCAGAGGATGTCCCAATCAATTAATTAATTGTTCGACTGTCCAAGTAGGTTAATAATAAAAAATAAAGCTATTGGAGGAATTAAAATGGCAAAACATGAAGAAGTAAAAAATGGCATTATTTTCCCAGTGGGCGAAAAAAATGAAGCATTTGCACAATTTTTTGTGGGACAAAGTTATCTTCAATCATTAGTATCTAATCCTAATGTGAGTGTTGGTGTTGGGAATGTGACCTTTGAACCAGGATGCAGAAATAACTGGCATATTCATCATGATGGATATCAACTTTTATTAGTAACTGGTGGCGAAGGCTGGTACCAAGAAGAAGGAAAACCTGCTCAATTCTTAAAAGCTGGTGATGTTATTGTCATCCATGATGGTGTGAAACACTGGCACGGTGCTACAAAAGATAGCTGGTTTGAACACATCGCAATCACTGCAGGAACTCCGGAATGGTTAGAACCTGTTGATGATGAATGGTATAACAAGTTATAAAACTAACGCATCGAATTAATTGATTCGATGCGTTAGTCACTTTATAAAAAAATCTTTTTAATTGTTAAAAAGATAAAATGATAGGGAGTTAGGCATTATGAAAATTTTGATTCTAGGTGCAGCAGGTCAAATAGCCCGTATGCTAACAAATGAACTGCTCGATAAAACGGACCATTCAATCGTTCTTTATGCAAGAAACGGTCATAAGCGTTTAACAATGATGGATGAAAGCCGGGAAGTTATTTTTGATGGTGATTTTAAAGACAAAAAGAAACTGATCGAAGCTATGAAAGATGTAGACTTTGTATATATCAATGACATGGGGGATCATGAATCAACGAAAACAATTATTGATGCTATGCATGAAGTGGGAGTGAGAAGAGTAATCGCGGCATCAGTTCTTGGAATTTATGATGAAGTGCCAGGAGCTTTCGGTGAATGGAATAAACGTATGATTAGTGGAACCTCAAGAATGACTTCCCAGATTGAATCTGCAAGTTTGCTTGAAAATTCTAATCTGGATTATACGCTATTAAGATTAACATGGCTTTACAACCAGGCTGGTAATACAAAATATATGATTACCCAAAAAGGGGAAGCGTTTATAGGTGCGCAAGTTACGCGTCAAGCAGTTACTCAATTAATTATGGATATCATCGAAGAAAAAAGTGATAAATATATTCGAACCAGTTTAGGGGTGAGCGAACCAGATACAGATTGGGCGAAGCACTTGCACCAGTAAGAGACCAAGTTGTGATTGCGACTAAATTTGGAATTACTGGAACAGAAATTGTAAACGACCGTCCTCAACATATTTTAAATAGCACACCAGAATCCATTAGAGAACAAGTAGAGGGTTCTTTAAAAAGATTGAAAGTAGATTGCATTGATTTGTATTATCAACATCGTATTGATCCGAATGTAGAACCAGAAGCTGTTGCAGAAACGATGAAAGAATTAATGGCTGAAGGAAAAATTAAAGCGTGGGGACTATCGAATGCACCAATTGATTATATGAGACGTGCACATGCTGTATGTCCGATTGCTGCTATCGAAAATCAATACTCAATGATGTGGCGAGAACCGGAAAAAGAATTATTTAATATTTGTGAAGAGTTGGGGATTTCTTTTGTTGCTTACAGTCCACTCGGAAATGGGTTCCTAAGCGGAAAGTATACAAAAGATACAAAATATGAAGAAAGCGATTTTAGAAACTTCATGGGAAGATTCAAACCAGAAGTGATTGACCATAACCAAGCGTTATTAAAATTAATTGCTGAAGTTGCTGAAAGTAAGAATGCAACATCTGCCCAAGTTGTCTTAGAATGGGAATTAGCACAAAAACCATTTATTATTCCAGTTCCAGGTACTACAAAATTACACAGATTAGAAGAAAACTTAGGTGGAGCGGATATAGAATTATCAACAGAAGAAATAGACAGGATAAATGAAGCCCTTTCTAAGATTCATATTGATGAAACTCATTTTTAACGTCAAAACTCCCTTCTAAAAAGAAGGGAGTTCGTTAGGAAAAGATTGTGAAATATTATTCTTAAACTATAGGGTGCTTATTTTTAACAAAGGGTTGCTTCGGCAGCTCCCTTTCTTACTGTGCTAACGAAGCAGTTTAGTTGAAAAAGGAATTGTTACTAAAATATAGAATTTCTATAATATATAACCATCTGGTTCACCTCTAAAAGTGATTTTGAGGGGAGGAGACAAAGGTTTTGCCAATTAGTAATATATTATTAGGTTTGTCGGTCTTGGTAGCTAGTATTCCTTGGTTAATTAAGCGTTCCATATTGAACGGGTTAATGTTTTTTATACCTTTCTTTATGCTTTTATCAGAACTTACAAAGTCAAATTGGGTCAATTGGACTTATATTTAGTACATTATCTTTTCTTTCAGCTGTCACGGCATTGGATATTTATTAAGGAACAACAAAATAATTAACACATATTTCTAAGTGATAAAGCCATTTAACCCTGCAAGATTGTGAAAAATTATACTTAAAGTAACGGGTAGCTTTACTTCATTAGGGGTAAATCCTTTTTCTTATTCAAGTAACGGGGCAGTTTAGTACCATAAGAACTTAAAGGATAAATGGAAAAATATGCTGTTATTAGTGATGAGGGGGGTAGTGCAAATGTAAACTAAATAGGGGGAGAATAAATATGAAAACTGGAATAGTTAGTCTTATTATAAGAAAGTTAGTTACAACAATTGTTGCCACAACTATTTTTTCGGTACTCTTAAGTTTTTTTGGGATTAAAGGTATTTCCGAAATTGTATATAACCAAGGAAATCAATTCATCGGTTGGTTCTTCATTTATTTAATGTATATTGGCGTAATTATCCTTATTTACGGGAACTTAGTATCTATTGTAATAGAGTATTTGCAAAGTAAATGGTTCCAGCGACACGATTGGCTATATGTATTAATTCTTGGTGTTTTTGGATTAGCGAACGGAATATTTTTTCAAGAAAGAACACTTGCCTTTTACGGAATGTTGGCAGCTATCCTATATGCAATTATCGATAAGTGGTTATATAAAAGAAATACAAAGAGCAAGAGTGTAATAATGTTTTTTCTTATACCAATAGCTTCACTGCTAATAAGTTGGGGGTATTTTCAATTCACTTCTCCACCTATGCCTCCCTTTACAAAAGAAGATGCTGTTAATTTTGCAACAACTGGTGAAGGTACGACAATAGAACATTTTCCTAAAGATATTGGTAAATGGGAAGGTATTATTGATGGTTATCAAGTTAAAAGAGAAACTAACGCAAAAGAAATTGAAGAAGAAATTTATATCGTTACCTTTACGGAAAATTGGAAAAAAGGGAATGAAAAGGGTTCTTGGACTCTATCTTATAAAATTGATCGAGGAAGTTTAACTGCTAATGGTGAACAAGGCAATATGCCCCCGTACTATGAAGGGAATTAACGAGTGGAAACGTCTTTTCTTATTGTGCTAACGCTTGCTGTAGTTTAACAACAGCAAAGAGAGGGGCGCTAACATGGGTAATAAAAACTATCGCAATTATTTTTATTTATGGCAGACTAAACGTAATGGTAGGGCAGGAGCAGCAATACTAGACGTTATGTACTTATTCGCAAGACTCGGTACGGGGGCACTATTTTTACTACTTCCGCCACGTACTTAATAGCAAGAAGGATATCACGCTAAAGAACATCGTAACAACAGCAGCAAGGGCGCTTAAATAGAGCGCTCTTTTTTATGACAATATAGCCAGAATAGCATCAGAGGTAGCGTAGGAGCTGACTTTTTTATTTACGACAAAGGAAATAAATGTATAATTAATGGTTTGTCAACACTAAACTAGACAACTTTTTTAAGGTGTTCCTTTTTGTACTCAATAGGGCTTAAATATCCAAGCGTTCCTTGAATTCTGATGTGATTAAACCAATGAACATAATCATCCAATTCTAACTTTAACTGTTCCAAACTATCAAAATACATTCCTTTGACGAATTCCGTTTTAATAATTTTAAATGTAGCTTCCTCAACTGCATTGTCATAAGGGCAGCCCTTAAAATCAATTCGGCAAAAAGTGAGGGACTGGAAACTACAGTTGAAAGCTGAAAAGGACCTTGCGGACCTATCAAATATATTTAACTCAAAAATCATAGGCTGGATTAACTTCTATGGCAAGTTCTACAAATCCGAAATGTACTCAACGTTGAGGCATATTAACAAAGCCTTAATAATGTGGGCGAGGAAGAAATACAAAAGGTTGGCTCGTCACAAGAAAAGAGCAGAATATGTCTTAGGTAGAATTGCAAATCAGAATCCCAAGCTTTTTAAACATTGGGAATTAGGTATTAAGCCTACGGCTGAATAATGGGAGCCGGATGAGCTGAGAGGTTCACGTCCGGTTCTGAGAGGGGCTATTGGGGAGGTTCCAATGGTCTACTTGCCTTGTTTGTAGTTTTCAATATAAAAGTGAAGCCCAGCAATTCTTCCAATCATTAATGTTGAGATTAAATAAATTTAAACTAGAAATAGCTTAGGATAAAACCAAAATTATTCCCTTCGGGAGGTTTACGGAGAAAAATGCAAATCAACAGGGGAGAACTAAACCAGCAACCTTTGATTTCCTTGGTTTCACACACTACTGTGGGAAGAGTAAACAAGGAAACTTTCGAGTGTAACGGAAATCAAGCAGGAAGAAAGTCCAAGGCAAACTAAAAGAAACGAAAGAATGGCTGAAGAAAAATAGAAATAATGATATTCATATGATAATGGATAGATTTAAACGTTCACTAATAGGTTATTACAACTATTACTGCATTACAGATAATACCCAAAGCGTAAACAACTTCAAAGACAAAATCGGATACTTACTGTTAAGCAACATTTATCTTCACTATGTATTGGATTTGTGGTTTGAGAAAGCAATAAAACCAAGACTCAAAGGAGAGTCATATCTAATAAGATATATCGATGATTTTGTAGTGTGCTTTCAATATCGTTCAGATGCAATAAGGTTTGGGAAAGTCCTTGTGAAAAGATTAAGGAAATACTCATTAGAGCTTGAACCTAATAAGACTAGGTTAGCATTCCTGTAGAGAG
>NZ_JAGGQY010000099.1:0-10770 GCF_018613105.1 Bacillus sp. ISL-77 | reverse complement strand
TTTACAAACTTCTTCTGCATTATCTAGTTTTGAGGGAATGATACCTCAACAAAATAGTCTGGTAGCAATGGCGAGAAGGTCACACCCGTTCCCATACCGAACACGGAAGTTAAGCTTCTCAGCGCCGATGGTAGTTGGGACACGCGTCCCTGTGAGAGTAGGACGTTGCCAGGCATATCTTAGAACAACTCATTTTTGGGTTGTTCTTTTTGTTATGTGGAGAAACTAATTTGTTTTTAGATGATTAGGGCCTTATTCAAGCGGCTCTAAGTACGTCTCACAGATTGTTTATCCTTTTGAAGGCTAGCCATAAATATTATTTATGGAATACAATCAAATAACGGTATTTTATTAATCGCTGTTTATACCGTACTATTTAGTTAAGGAAACACATGACTAATAGGAGGGGTAAACGTGGATAAACGAAATTATGATGTAGTTGTAGTTGGGGCAGGGAATGCAGCTTTGTGTGCAGCGATTGCGGCAAAGGAAAATGGTGCTGAAGTACTTGCTTTAGAGCGCGGGCCAGTAGAAAAGCGCGGAGGAAATTCATTTTTTACAGATGGAGCGATTCGTGTTGCTTACAATAAGTTAGAAAACATAAGAAGAATAATACCTGATATAACGGATGAGGAAGCAGAAAAGATCGTAATGCCTGAATACACTCAATCTGACTTTTATAATGATCTAATGCGAGTAACAGACGGAAATAGTGATCCTATACTAGCAAATCAGCTTATTGCTAAATCTTATGAAACACTTTCATGGATAAGTAATCATGGAATTAAATTTGAATTAAATTACGAAAATCAATCCTTCGAACAAGATGGTAAACGTCATTTTTGGGGTGGACTTCCAATAAAAACTGAAGATAAGGGCGTTGGTTTAATAAAAAGGCTCTTTGATAGAGCAGAAAAAATCGGGATTGATATCTGGTATAATTCGCGGGCAATCGAGTTAGTAACTGATAATGAAAATATTACTGGCATTAAAATAGAACAAATCGAGAAAGTGACTACAATCAATACGTCTAGTGTAATTTTAGCCTGTGGTAGTTTTGAAGCGAACAAAAAAATGAGAAGTGAACATCTAGGAGAAGAATGGGAATCCGCGATTGTGAGAGGGACTGAATATAATACTGGAGACGGAATAACTATGGCTTTAGCAGTTGGTGCGCAAAAATATGGTGAGTGGAATGGCTGTCACTCGATTGGGACAGATTATAATGCTCCTAAATTTGGTGACTTTAACAAGCCTGGTGATATATTTAAAAAGTCTTCATTTCCTCTTGGTATTTTGATTAATAATGAGGGAAATAGATTTGTAGACGAAGGGGCGGATTTCCGGAACTACACATATGCAAAATATGGTCGCGAAGTATTAAAACAGCCTGGTCATTCTGCTTTCCAACTTTTTGATGCTCAAGTACGTCCGATGCTTAGAAAGGAATACAATCTAGAAGAAGCCACTTATTATAAAGCTGATAGTCTTGAAGAATTAGCAGAAATGATGTCAATTGATAAAGGACAATTTTTAAAAACGATAACAGAATTTAATGCAGCAGTTCAAGAAGGAGACTATAATCCAACAGTGAAGGACGGAAAAGGAACAGTTGAAATTACTCCACCAAAAACAAACTGGGCATTACGAATCGACCAAGCTCCTTTTTATGCATATCCAGTTACTTGTGGTATTACCTTTGCTTTTGGCGGATTACATGTAAATCCAGAAGGAGAGGTCTTAAACCAAGAAGGAAGACCTATAGCTGGGTTATTCGCTGCTGGTGAAATGGTCGGTGGCATCTTCTACAAAAATTATCCAGGTGGGTCAGGATTAATGTCAGGAGCCGTTTTTGGAAAATTAGCTGGTACATCAGCTGCCAATTATTCTAAAGAAAAGATAAGTATTTCATAAATCATAATAAAAAAGCATCTGCCATGCCTCAGGCAGATGCTTCTATTAAATGTAAAGACTGTACTTTAATGATTAACTTCTACCCTTTAAATTCATTTTCCATAAACTCAACAAATGCCTTAACAATGTTTAATTCTAATGAATCTTTGTGGTAGAACATCCATGTCTTACGGACAATGGGGTTGCCGTCAATGGTTGTAATATCCGTTTTATAAACATCATTGACATCATTTAAAATCAGGCTTGGCAAGATTGCATAGCCTAATCCATTAACAACCATTTTTTTGCAAGTATCCACTTTATCGACTTCTATACTGACAAGCGGTGGTTGGGTGAAATGTTCAGACCACCAATTATTGATGGAATTCTTCAACAGTGGGTCAGTATGATAATCGATTCTTGGTAAGTTAGGGAGGTTATGTATATCTATTTTTTCTTTAGAAGCGATACAAATGGTCTCTTCAAATAATAAATGTTTGTGATCTTTCCAGCTGAAATCTCCTTTAACAATACCAATATGGACATCTTGATTGTAAATTAAATGGGCGATGTGACTGCTAAAGCCAGTCGTTACTTTGAATTCAATAGTAGGATAACGTTCTTTGAATAGCTTTAATAGGTTAGGAAGCATGTAATCAGTAAAAAAGGTAGAGACACCTAATCTTAATGTTCCTGCTACATTGTCCTCCATATTAAGAACATTTTCCTTAATTTTTTGTATGTTTAGAAGCATTTCATGCGCACTTTTCGCTAAATACTCTCCTTGTGGGGTAAATTGAACTCCACGTCTGCCTCGATTGACAATTGTTATCCCAAATTCCTTTTCTAATTGCTGTAAGCGGTTTGTCAAAGCTGGTTGAGAAATATACAAATGTTGAGCAGCCTTTGTAATGTTTTTTTCTTTATAGAGGGTTTGTAACACCAGCCAATCTCGTTCATCCAAACTTATAACCACCATTTCTACCATTAATATTATTTATGGATAATGATAATATTTTAATATTTTAATTATTTCTAAAATTATACTATATTTGGTTTAAAAAGCAAAGATGACAAAATCAATTCATCTTAATGAAAGAAGGATCCTGAATGGAAAAACATAAACATTTTTTTCAATTTGTTTGGTTTGTAATAGTAAGTGGGATAGGTGGATTTTCCCTCTCGTTAACAGAACTCCCGATTGGATGGATGATTGGGACACTCCTCACGGCAGCTTTTCTTTCTATATTTCGTCCGAATTTTTTGCATTTACTCTATACTCAAAATGGAATTCCAAAATATTGGTTATACATTGGACAATGTATCTTAGGAATTGAGTTAGGCCAGAAAGTGAATACTTCCGTTCTATCCATTTTTAGAGAAAATTGGTCAACGATTATCATCATGCTTCTTTTGTCAATCCTTTTTTCTTTACTATCAGGTATTGTTTTATGGAAGTTCAGTAAATTGGATATGTTAACAAGTTTTTTTGCTACTGCACCTGGCGGGCTTTCCTCAATCCCTGGTATTGCAGAAGAAGTTGGCGCAAATACTGGTGTTGTAAGTATTATTCAGGCAATGCGTGTATTTTTAGTTATTATTACGACCCCTGTCATGATCTCTTTCTTGTTCGGTCATTCTGACTATCACCATGCAGTTGCGGCGACAGAATCATCATCAACATTTGAAGGAGCGCAACTTGCTTTGACCATTTTATTTGTGTTTATAGCGTGGATTGGCTATCATATCGGGAAATTTTTGAAGTTTCCAGCTCCATGGCTGATTGGAGGGATGATTAGTGTTGCGGCAGTTAAATCCTCTGGATCTGTACTTATTGGATTTGATCTTGTAGCTTGGTGGCCTCATAGTTTAATCATCATATCGCAAATTTTTATTGGGGCAAGCATTGGCTCGCGTTTTAATAAAAATATGTTTATTGGATTAAACCGAACTTTGATCATTTCATTTTTAGGGACAATCGGCTTAATTATAACTGTGTTTATCTGTGCGTACTTTGTATCAATTTTTACTAATATATCATTTCTGACTGCAGGTTTAGCATTTGCACCTGGTGGAATTGCAGAGATGACAACAACAGCTCTCGTTTTGAATGGTGACGCTACATTTGTCGTAGCGGTACAAGTGCTCAGGGTCGTCACTGTCTGTATTACCCTTCCTCCTTTTTTTCGATTTTTAAAATACCTAGAAGTCAAAAAGAAATCTCACACTAATCTATCCGCATAGGTTTTAGGGTATAATGATTTTATCAGCTATGTGCCGGAAAATAAATTTAAGGGTGATGGTCGTGTGTCCTTTTTATTATGAAAAAGAAAAAAAGAATGAAGAAGCCATTTCATATTATGTAAAATCAAATGAAAAAACGGAAGAAAAAGATAGTGAATTATTAGCATTTAATATAAGTGAAATAATTCACCAATCATCACCAGAGGTTCACGATATTGTCTTTTTATGCATAGGTTCGGACCGATATGTGGGTGATTCATTAGGTCCATTAGTAGGAACGATGCTAAAAGAACGCCAAGTTCCTTTTCGTGTTTATGGAACATTGGAAGAACCTGTACATGCATTTAACTTAAAAGGAATATTGAAGGAGATCAATAAACAATTTAAAAAGCCGTTAGTTATTAGTATCGATGCCTCCATCGGTACTAAAGAACAAGTTGGTCATGTGATGTTTAAAGAAGGACCTTTAACTCCTGGGAAAGCCCTTGAAAAGATGCTCCCAGAAGTAGGAGATTACCATTTCGTTGGGTTTGTGAATTATATAGATCCTTTACCAACTTCTCAATTTTTAAATGACACCCGCTTATATACGGTTATGAATGTTGCAAAAACAATTGTAAAAGTAATTACTAAAATTAGGGTAAATGATGATAAAGAGCGTTAGAAAATATCTTTTATTGTTTAATATATTGATAAAAAATAGAGCCTTCCCGAATCGGTTTCGTAACTAATTTGGGAGGCTCTATTTTTATTATCGGATCTATTGGAGATCTAACAATGAAATGAAGTATTAGCTGATTGCACTTGTTAAAAAGGCAACAGCAATAATGACTAAAGAACAAAGAAGAGTCCATTTAAACGCATAACGTTGAAATTCTCCGATATCTGTTTTCACCATTCCTACTAATAAAAGAGTGGATGCTACAAGTGGGCTTAGAAAATGTACAGGTTGCCCTAATACAGATGCTCTTGCAATTTCTAAAGGACTTACCCCATAGGCCGCTCCTGCTTCCGCTAGAATTGGTAAAACTCCAAAGTAATAAGCGTCGTTGGATAATACGAAAGTAAATGGCATGCTAGTTAGGGCAACGACAAGTGGGAAGAAGGAACCTACAGATTCTGGAATGATTGATACTAATGCATGTGAAATAGCATCTACCATTTTTGTTCCAGAAAAAATTCCTGAGAAGATACCGGCAGCAAACACTAGAATAACAACTGTTAAAGCATTTCCTGAGTGTGACAAAATACGTTCTTTTTGCTGCTCAAAATTTGGATAGTTAATCATGGCCGCGAGTACAAATCCAATTAGAAATAAGATTGGAGCTGAAATTAACCCCATGACCAAAACTACCATGATCGCTATTGTTAAAATAAAGTTTACCCATCTTAATTTAGGGCGCTTAATATCCTCTTGTAGGGCATAAGCGGCAGCTGCTTCACTTAATTGTAATGATTGTTGTGGAATTTCCTCAACATTGATCACACCAATTCTTGCTCTTTCCTTTTTTCCAAGAACAAAAGCGATAAAAAGAATACATCCCATTCCTGATAACATTGTAGGTAATAGTGGGAGGAAAAATTCATTCGAATCAAGGCCTAAAGAAGCAACGGCTCTTGTAGCTGGTCCTCCCCAAGGCGTCATCCCACTCATGATACTGACAGAGAGTAAAGAAATAGTTGCGAGAATAAGAGGATTCATACCAATTCGAAGATAAAGCGCTAACATAGCAGAAATGGTAATCATGTGAGTTGTCGTTCCATCGCCATCTAATGCTACTGTCATAGCAATAATTGCGGTTCCGATCGCGATTTTAACTGGATCACCCTTAACAAATTTCATCATGTTATTGATTAATGGATCAAATAAGCCTGCATCAATTAAAATTCCGAAAAATAAAATCGCAAACAGGAGTAAGGCAGCTGAAGGAGCAACCTCTTTTAAACCATCTAGCATCATACCACCGAGCTCTAAACCAAATCCACCAATTACTGCAAAAACTATTGGTACAATGACAAGTGCTGTAACTGGAGATAATTTTTTTGCCATAATCAGATAAGTAAATAAGACAACCATTGAAATTCCTAAAAAAGTAAGAATATGAATCCCCTCCTATAAAAGAAATCGCTTACAAATAACTAAAATTTGATTACTGCAAATATTGAGAAAACTGTTTCAAGAAATATTTCTTAGTTTTACAATATAACACACGTATAAATAAGTAAAATATATAATTTTTATCTAATTTCTAAAAAAAAACTTATAATCCATATAATAAAAAGAGGAATATTTCTCATTCCTCTCTAAATTAGCTATTTTTTGTTAAAGAATTTGAATGTTCATTTAAAAAATCTATGAAACTTTTTACAGTAGAAAGCTTTAATGAATCCTGATTATACATTAACCATGTATATCTATAAACTGGTTCACCATCCTTATAGGATAGTTCGTAGATTTGTAGGTTATCTAAAGGTTCTAGACAAATTTGAGGTACGATCGCAATACCCAGATCGTTTTTGACCATTTCTTTACATGTTTCTAGTCGGTCCGTTTCCATCATAATAAACGGTGGTTCTGAGTATCGGTCATGCCACCAGCCATTAATAGAAGATTTTAGAGAACTATCTGTTTTGTAATTAATTAATGGAAGTTTAGGTAAATTCGCCATATTTATTTCCTTTTTAGAAATTAAACATAGCTTTTCTTTATGTAATAATGCTTTTTTTCCATACCATTCGTAATCTCCACGTAGTATGCCTAATTGCACAGTATCGGTATTAAGAAGATTTAAAATATCGGTACTCCAACCTGTATTGATGTTAAATTGTACATTTGGGAATTTAGTTGAAAACTTTTTTAATATCCTTGGTAACTTATATTGTGCAAAGTTACTTGAAACTCCAATTCTTAACGTTCCTCTTACCTCATCTTGCATATTGATCATATTGTCTTTTGTTGATTGCAGCTTTTTGATCATTTCTTCAGCATACTCTACTAAATGCAAGCCTTCTGAAGTAAACTCAATGCCTCCTTTTATTCTAAAAAATAATCTTGTTCCAAACTCCGTTTCTAAATTTTTAAGTCTGTAAGTTAATGCCGGTTGGGAGATATATAAACGTTCTGATGCACGGCTAATATTTTTCTCTTGATATAAAATTCGAATCGCATTCCAGTCTTTTTCATCCATAAGTTCATCCCCAATCAACTGATTATAAGTTTTTTTTTGTATTTTTCTAATAAAATATCTATTTTACTTATGATATCACATAACTTACTATATTTTTAAAAGCACCGATACTTTTTGAAAAGTGAATAAGAAAAGGGGTTTTTTAGATGAAAGTGCCTGTTGTTGTGATGCGTGGAGGAACTAGCAAAGGTGTGTTTTTTAATTTTGATGATATGCCATCAGATCGTTCGCTTTGGGATGAATTTATGTTGGATATAATGGGAAGTCCAGATAGCAGACAAATTGACGGACTTGGTGGGGCCAATTCATTAACGAGTAAAGCAGCAATTATCAAAAAGTCGGGTTTTGAAGGTATTGACGTAGAATACACCTTCGCACAAGTTAGTATTGAAAATCAATTGGTTGATTTCAAAGGAAACTGCGGAAATATTTCTTCTGCGGTAGGTCCATATGCAATTGAACAAGGTCTAGTACCAGCAATTGAGCCAATTACAACTGTTAGAATCTTTAATACAAATACTCAAAAAGTAATCATTTCTGAGGTAGAGGTTGAGAACGGTCAAGTAAAAACAGATGGAATGTGTTCAATTCCAGGTGTTCCAGGAACAGGTTCTCCTATCTATCTATCATTCACTAATGCTGAAGGTGCAGTAACAGGAAAACTATTTCCAACCGGAAACTCTATTGATGTCATTCAAACACCTAGAGGTCCGATAAATGTATCGATAATCGATGTTGCTAATCCATTAGTTTTTATTCATGCACATGATGTTGGCCTTAAAGGGACTGAACTTCCTCATGAATTTACACCAGAAAAACTAACTGAATTAGAAGAAATCAGATCGATTGCAGCCGAAATGTGCCAATTTGCTCCGAAAGAAGAAGCAACAAAAAAATCACCTGCTGTTCCTAAATTAACGATTATTGCTCCTCCTATGGATTATATTGATGTAACAGGAGTGGAGAGAAAAACTGAAAATATGGACTGTACAATAAGAATGATGTCTATGCAAAAACCACATCAAGCACTTGCGATTACAGGTGCGATCTGTACAACTGCAGGTGCATTTTTAAATGATACAATCTTATCCGATACTATTAATGTAAAACAAGAAGTTATCCGATTAGCACATCCTGCTGGAATCATGGAAACAAAGGTTGATTTAATTGCAGGAAATATTACCGCAATTAAGGTAGTACGAACAGCACGTGTGATTTTGGAAGGATATGCATATACAAAGAAAAATTACGAGTATATATCTAAGTTAGCGTAAATTATATAAGTAAATGTTTTACTAAATGAGGTATCTGGAAAGGCTAACTGAGTCAGTCTTGTGACTGGTTTTTAATAGTATTATACCGTCATGCCATTATTAGCTGGCCATGGGGGAAAAAAGGGGTCCGGCCCCCACAACGTTAAGCATTATTGTAGTGGGGACCTGACCCCTTTTCAATGGAATAATTTTATATCCACTGGAATATCTAAATGACTTACGCCCATTCTATTGCTACTTGAAGGGGTGGACTTTTATTGTTATTAGTAATAGTACACATTCATAAATGACAGCGTTTACTTATTGCGTAAATCAAAAGTGTAGGAGGGGAAGTCTCATGAAGAAGACAGCCCATATTATATCTCATTCCCACTGGGACAGGGAGTGGTATTTACCCTTTGAGAAACACCGCTATTACTTCCAATTGGTATTCAAACGGAAATGAAATCCCGGTGGATGAGAAAGAAGCAAGAGTCTTCTGGAATCAAAAGCTCCTAGATGCCGAAAAATATGCGTCCATGAATCAATTATTGTTTATTAATGGCTGTGATCACCAGCCGCTGCAAAAAACGATTCCTGAGGCAATCGAAACCGCATCCGCCCTTTATTCCGATTATACATTTAAGCATTCAAGTTTTGACGAATATACAGACGCTTTAAAAAAGGTACTTCCAGAGAAGTTGCAAGTCATTGAAGGGGAATTGCGCAACCAGCGGACAGACGGATGGTCCACTCTCGTCAATACGGCTTCTGCCCGTATTTACTTAAAGCAATGGAATAACCGCTGTCAAACTCTTTTGGAAAAAATAGCGGAGCCTTTAGCGGCTTTTGGTTATTTAGCAAACGGAACTCACCCGCGCGAATATATTCGCTTTATGTGGAAATCCCTTTTGAAAAATCACCCACATGACAGTATTTGCGGCTGCAGTGTCGATGAGGTCCACCGTGAAATGGTCACGAGATTTGAAAGAGTTTCACAAATGGGAGAGGTATTTGTACAAGAACAAGCTGCAGAACTTGCTCTTACGGTTGATACATCCAAAACACCGGATAGGGGAATTCCGCTTGTTGTCATGAATACAACGGGATGGAACAAAAACGAAGTGGTGACAAAATTAGTCGATCTTGAAAAAGTGTATTTTTCACAAATGCATTTTGAAGAAATTCCTGCCTATTTGAAGGATAAAGAAATGCCGGCCTACAAGCTGGTTGATGATCAAGGCCAGACAGTCGAATTTCAACTCGTAAGCCCGGCTGTCGAATTCGGTTATGATCTGCCAGACGACAAGTTCCGCCAGCCGTTTTTTGCGAAGCGGGCAACTCTATCATTCTATGCAGAGGAGATTCCATCCTTCGGTTACAAGACCTATTATCTTGTTCCGGAAGTTCACTCGTTGGTGCAACAACAGGTAAAAGCCCCTGTTAACGACTTGGAAATGGAAAATGAATTTGTGCATTTACTGTTCCATGAAGATGGCACGTATGATGTAACGGATAAAAAAACCGGTGAGGCCTTCCAGCGTCTCGGTATATACGAAGACACAGGCGATGTCGGGAACGAATATATGTTCAAGGAAGCGAAGGGTTATTCCGCCATCACAACAAAAGGGATACCAGCGGAATTTACCTTATTGGAAAGAAGTGCCCTGCGTACAGTCCTTGAGTTTAAGCACACGTTATCGATTCCAGTTTCGGCGGACGAGCGATTACTTCAAAAGCAAGGGGGTGTTATCTCAAAAAAGTTTTGAGGAAATGAACAGTCCATTAAAAAAAAGAAAAACTTTCTGTTGCATAAGTAAATCGAAGGTGCTATTATAAGGAAGTTGCTTTTAACGGCTGTCAAATTCGTTGAAAGTGAGAACAAAAAAATTAAAATATTATATTGACATATTAATAGAGATTCGATATAATAATAAATGTCGCTTCTGACATGATAGATTGTTCTTTGAAAACTAAACAAACAAAAACGTCAACAAACAAAAAATATCGTGTTTCTTCTATTAATATAGAGAACATGAGCCAACGTAACAAAATGAGCTAATCAACTTTCTTGGAGAGTTTGATCCTGGCTCAGGACGAACGCTGGCGGCGTGCCTAATACATGCAAGTCGAGCGAATCAATAGGAGCTTGCTCCTGTTGATTAGCGGCGGACGGGTGAGTAACACGTGGG
>NZ_JAGGQY010000009.1:0-76136 GCF_018613105.1 Bacillus sp. ISL-77 | reverse complement strand
GCCTTTTGTCTACAATCTGAAAAGTCCGCCATGCGGACTTTTTTTTAACGTTTTTTATCTTTATTTAATGCACTCATCAATAGTTCTTCCGAAAATTCTGTTATCGCATGATTATCCATTAAATTAAGATTTGTTTTTGGCGTAAAGTTCTTTACCATATTTTGAAAAGGAAGTGCAAGGTCCTTACGTTTTCCCTTTGTCACTCCAAAAACAGCAGCACTTATACCAATGCCTAATAGAGATGCCCACATAGCTCCTCTACTTTTTCGTTTTCTTCCAAACATATTGAAAAACGGCTGAACATTTACTTTTTTCATCCAAAGCACTCCTTCATATTGAAATGGAAAGGAATCTCCCCCTTCCATTTCATTAATTTGCGCGTAATCGCTTAAAATATTAGAAGGAAACTGAACATAATTTGTTATTTTCTGGTAAGTTTTTGAGTGATAAATATTTTAATGGTCAATTATTTGTTTACATAATATTTCTATTGTTACTTGTTATTTCGGAGCACTATTTAGAAAGAACCTCTCTCCACTAGTTATCATAAAATGCTAAAAGATCATTGAGGTGGTGTCTTTATTTATGGGAGGTTTAACCTATATTGACTTCTTGGCCAAATTTGGCGTGGGTGGGGCCCATCCAGGTGGGATCCCATTAACAAAAAACATACTGTCTGGTGAAAACATTACAAACAAATCCCGTATTTTAGATGCAGGCTGCGGCACTGGACAAACAGCGGCATATTTATATCAGCAATATAAGGCAATGGTAGTAGGACTTGAAATCAATCCAATCATGATAGATAAGGCAAGAAGGCGCTTTCAATCATTAAATTTACCCATTCAGTTAATCCCAGGGTCTGTTGAGAAACTTCCCTTTAAAGACAATAGCTTTGACTTTATTTTATCTGAATCCGTTTTAGCTTTTGTTAATAAACCGACCGCACTAAGAGAATTTTATCGAGTCTTAAAAAAAGGTGGACGTTTTATTGCAAACGAAATGACGATAAACACAAAGCTAAGTCAGGATGAAGAAGCTGAAATCATGAAATTTTATGCTTTAGATTCATTATTAATGGAGGATGATTGGAGAAAGTTATTAGAGAAAACAGGCTTCCAAGATATTGTTCTAAAAATCGAAAACACCGCTATCAGTCATGGGAACAATACAGCAGAGTTCAATTTCTCCAAAAATTTTGAACCTGAACTTTTCCAAATATTAAATGAACATGGAAATATTGTCTTAAAATACCAGGATATTTTAAGCTATCGAATCATCTCTTGTTCGAAATCTTAATTGTTTATTACAAGCCTCTCTCCTAAGTGTGTTTATCAGAGGCTTTTTTACTGCACTGCTATTTCCTAACTTTCGCATGTATATTAAAGACATCTCGTTGAAAAATATGTGGTGAAAGGATAGGTGAAAACCTTGGATAAAACTTTGGGCTACTTAAGAGAAACTTTGTCAAATTACACTGATGACCATTCCGAAGGCAAGCATATTTACCGCAAACTATCGGAAGGTCGCTATGCCTCCGAAGGATCCTTTGTTCGAGATTTGAACCAAAAAGAAATTGCATTTTTAAATAGAATGCTGCCGAAAGAAATTAACTATGCAAAAGAAGAGCAAGATGAAAAAAGGGCTCACGAGCTAAATGAAGTGTTTGAGCTTTTATTCTGAGAGATTTACTTTATAAAAAAGATGGCAGGAAAAGGGAAATATCCTGCCATCTTTTTTGGAAATAATTCATTTTTCGCAAAATTATTTCCGAGGTAAGCGCAAGGTACGACAAAAGTACCATTCATCAACTCGGGATTTTCAGCATTATCTGACATGAAAATACAAGAAACACATCAAACTAATCGTGATTTTACCGCATTTTAGCCCCATAACGACAAATTGCCAATTTACGTCCAATTTCTACTATAAAGTCAAAGTTCCGCAAAAAAGAAGCCGATGTTTCCCAGCTTCTAATGGATGTCTTTTTTCTTAAATCTGCCACCACGTACCTCAGCGATATCCGCAACAGCTAGAAAGGCACTGTCATCATTTTCAGTAACAATTTCCTTCAATTTTGCTTCTTCAAGACGATTGATAACGCAAAAGATGACTTTTTTATCATCACCAGAATATGCGCCCTCACCATTGATATATGTGACACCTCGCCCCAGACGATTCATAATAGCGTCACCAATTTGCTTAGCATTGTCACTAATGATCCAAACGGATTTAGATTCATCAAGGCCAGTAATGGTAATATCAATCGTTTTGTAAGCAACAAAATAGGCAATAAGTGAATACATTGCACGGTCCCACGTAAACACAAAACCGGCACACCCGAGGATAAAAAGATTAAAGAACATAATAATTTCTCCGACGGAAAAAGGAAGCTTTTTATTAAAAAGAATCGCTAAAATTTCGGTACCGTCCAATGACCCTCCATAGCGAATCACTATGCCTACGCCTATACCTAGCACAATTCCTCCAAAAACCGTCGCAAGGAGAATATCCTGTGTAAAAGCTGGGACTGGATGGAGTAGAGTAGTTCCAATAGAAAGAATGAGAATCCCATAAAGGGTTGATAATGCGAAGGTTTTTCCTATTTGTTTATAACCAATAAAGAAAAAAGGTATATTAAGAATAAAGAGGAATATCCCTAATTTCCAACCTGTAACATACGAAAGCATAATAGAAATCCCAGTGATTCCACCATCAATTACATTGTTGGGAACGAGGAAAATTTCTAAGCCCACTGCCATCAGGGTGGCACCTAGAGTGATTAATAAAATGCGTTGCAGGATCTTTCTCTTTGTTAATCTCCGGTGCTGAATTTTCGCCATAATCTCTTCCTGTTGTTGAATTAAATTTAATTCTTGTATTCCTGACATTATCTGGCCCCTTTCAAAAATAATTTCCTACCTTTATTATAACGAATGATCAGTACTATTTATAATAAAATGCTTCTTTATTTCTATACTCCTCGAATGAAAAAGAAGCTACCTCAACTAGTGAAGTAACTCCTTAATTTTATTAACACCTTAGGGGACCCAACCATAACATCAGCTGATAGATAATAAACTGAAATTCCCTTTTAGCAATCTAATCAATCTAAATGGAAACCTTTACCTATCCCCGATGAGTGTTTGTTCCGTTGAATTCCATTAATTCACATGGAATTAATGGAATTCAAATTCCTAAAAGAAACAAATTCTCGGTTTGACACCGATTGAGACTCATTATTCCATCATTTGGGCTTCTAGGCTTCTTGGCAATTCATCCATTTTGAAAAAGGTTCAATATTATTCATATTGATAAATCTTTAACTTTTTCCTTTGATATGGTTGCTATGGAATACATAGATACCTATTATGAAAGGATTTAGTTTTAGGATTTAACCTTTCCATAGAAGTGTGACAATCGCTCCACCAGCCGAATGATTTTAAAGGAATAACCTTATACCTTACTACTCGTTCACGAACGGAACGAACACAAATGGTTGAGTCTCCTAAGATGTTAACTTTTATTCTATCCTTTACAACTAAATTATAACATGGAATTTTTTGAATTTACGGACTACTTGTCTCAAAAATGTGAATTATTGGGTATTTAGGTTAATGAGTTACAGGGGATATTATAGAAAACTGAGTCCTTATGGAAAGGAATGCTCTAACCTATGATTAAAGCCATTAATACCTACGCAAAACCTTTTGAAACAATTGATGATCTTGACCCATTAATAGCCGCTATTGGTGATAAAAGATTTGTCCTACTGGGTGAATCTTCTCACGGCACTTCAGAGTTTTATACACTTCGTGCAGAGTTAACAAAAAGACTAATCAAGGAAAAAGGGTTTTCATTTATTGCTGTTGAAGGTGATTGGCCTTCCTGCCAAAGCATCAATCGATACATTAAAGGATTTAACCAATCGTCACAAGTCATTAGAGATGTGCTCGAGGATTTTAATAGATGGCCAACCTGGATGTGGGCGAACCAAGAAGTCATTGGGCTCATTGAATGGTTAAAAGAATATAATCACCATAATAACAGAGCCCAAAAAGTAGGTTTTTATGGTTTGGATGTGTATAGTCTTTGGGAAAGTATGGATGAAATTGTTCATTATTTAGAAAGGACCAATTCTCCCAGCTTTAAGGAGGCCAAAAAAGCATTTTCTTGCTTTGAGCCCTTTAATCGCAATAATGAATCCTATGCTGTTTCAGCCGGATACCTCTCTGAGAATTGTACAAAGGAAGCACTTGAACTTCTCGCATCCATCCGGAAAAACAAATGGAAATTCGATGACGACCAGGAAAACGGCTTGAATATGGAGGTAAATGCCATTGTTACAGCAAATGCAGAGGAATATTATAGGACAATGGTCACTAGTGATTCTAAGTCATGGAATGTTCGAGACAGGCATATGGTCGAAGCACTCAACTCAGTACTAAGATTTTATGGTGATGATGCAAAGGTAATCATATGGGAGCATAATACACATGTAGGTGATGCCCGGGCAACTGATATGAAGGATGAAGGAATGGTGAATGTCGGACAACTAATTAGAGAAGAAAACGGGGCCGATAATGTTTTTATTGTAGGGTTTGGTACGTATATCGGTACGGTAATTGCCTCCACCGAATGGGGAGTTGACTTTCAAAAAACGGAGGTACCTCCCGCTCAACCCGGAAGCTGGGAATCACTTATGCATAAGACAGGGGCTGTAAATAAATATTTGATATTTACTGATCAGAACCGTCATGAATTTACAACAACGATTGGGCATAGAGCAATTGGTGTGGTATACCGGCCGGAATACGAACAATATGGTAATTACGTCCCATCGAAAATGGGGCTGCGATATGATGGATTTATTTTTATTGATAAAACAAATGCGTTGCATCCGCTAGTTCTAGAAAATATTCTTGTCTAATGGGATTTTCCAGATAAAGTTTCAGGGAAATTTAGAATTAACCCAAAAAAACATTAAATACATATCCACCCGAATAATCCACATACTATTTTTGTAATTTCATTTTATATCACGAAAGAAGGATTATGTAATGACAGTAGGAACTCAGGTAAAACAAGCATTAGCTGGACTAAAAAGTGCACAGGCAAGTTTTGAAGGATTCGCATTAGCAACTGATAACCAAAATGCAAAGCAGCTTTATCAACAAGCAGCCCAACAAACCCAGTCGGTTCTTGATAGTTTAGAACCACGTCTTCAAGAAATTTTGAACGAAGAACCACAATACAATCAATAAAAGCAGTTTTAGGTTGGCGATTCTGCCAACCCCTTTTTTCATTTGTTTAATCCCCACGAAAGGAAGTAATTTTGTGACAATCGCATCAAATGTCAAGCAATGTCTCTCTACCATTAAGGGAATCGAAGCACAATTGTCTTCCTTCGCCTTAAATTCACTCGATAAGGACGCTCAAGCTATTTTTCATGAAGCTACACTAACGATTGAAGAGGTAAAGAAGGATCTACAATACCGTGTTTTGGAACTTGAACGACATGAACCCCAATATATGGGTTCATAAAATTTTGAGGTGAGAAACTAATGCCAGATTGGATTTTTATCATAAGTCGTTCATTAATTTTTTTGGGACTTTTATTTATTACAACAAAAGTACTTGGAAAGAAACAAATCTCTGAGCTCTCTTTCTTTGAATATGTTGCAGGAATTACCATTGGAAGTATTGCCGGTGAAGTAGTTACTGGACTAGAAGCAAATGTATGGCATGGAATGTTAGCCGTCCTAATTTTCTTCTTGGTAACTTGGCTTGTTGACTTTGCCTCTCTAAAGAGTAAAGCTTTTCGTGATTTTGCTGAAGGTAAAGGAACCGTCGTCATTAAAGATGGGAAGGTCCTAGAAAATAATTTGAAAAAAGAAAAATATTCGATAGACGAACTTTCTGCGTTACTTCGACAAAAGGATATTTTTAGGATTGCAGATGTAGAATTTGCTGTGTTGGAACCGCGTGGAAATTTAAGCACACTTTTAAAAACAGAAAACCGTCCTTTGACACCTAAGGATTTACAAATGAAAATGGCGAAAGAAAAAGAACCACAAACAGTCATTATGGACGGGAATATCATTGATGAATCATTAAGATGTTCCGGAAAAGGCAGAGGCTGGCTTTATACAGAGTTAGAAAAACTAGATGTGACTCTTGATAATGTCTTCATAGGGCAAGTCGATTCCTATGGAGAGCTAACGGTCGATCTATATGATGATAAAATTCAAGTGCCAGCACCCGCTCAACGTCCATTACTCCTGGCTACACTAAAAAAAGTGCAGGCTGATTTAGAGATCTTTTCTCTTGAGACAGATTGTGATAAATCAAAAGCAATGTACAAGAGAAATTCAGTAAAGGTACAAGAAACAATTGACAAGCTTAGTCCCTATTTAAACGGTTAAAAAAGGTCAGGAACTACCAAAACAATCCTTATCAATCTAAATTGATAAGGATCAAACATTTCTAGGCACAGTTTTTTCAGGACTTTCACTGCGATGATTTTTCGGGTTACTTTTATGCGAAAAAAAGCTGTGCAGGATCATTCCGACCATTACCAATACCATACCAAACCAGGATAATTCATTCGGGAAAACAGTATTCAAAATTAACAATTCTCCTATTACTGCAAATAAAACCTCTATTGATTGCGTGGCCTCCACAGCAGCAAGCTTTTGCATATTTCCTCTAACAAGATCCGTTGCTTTAAAAAATAGAATGGTTGCAATCACTCCTGAGGTTACCGCAACAAGGCCTGATTGGACTATTCCCCCTTTACTTGGTGGACCAACAGTAAATAAACCATAGACAGATAAAACAACCCACAATGGCAGACTCATATTGGCATCCCTAATACCCGTTGAAAGACATCAAGACGCCCTCCGCAAATATCCATCATTTTTCTGTTTCCAAGCGGATAGGCAAATGAAGCGATTAGTACCGGAAGGACGCCTAAGGCTATTGCAGCAATCGATATGTGATTTGCCTGTTCCAATTGCATCAGAATAATTCCTAGAAGGATGATTAATGACATCCCTAAACCTTTAAAAGGAATTCTCCGTTTTTTCTGGATTGGTCCTTTATCAGTCATAACCATTTCGTAAAAAAGTGGGGCCAGCAAGGAACCTGAGATGATTGTAACCTGCCATGTTCTTTTCATTACTTGTTGTTAATTTGTTTTTAGTAATCAGGTGCATACTACCATTTTTTAAAGCATAAAGTTTTTGGGATAAGGATGAAACTTTATTGTCCCCCCTTCGTAAAAATGGATGGAATGATTTTAAAAAAGTGAGGTTGATACCAATGTTTGGAAAAGTAGCCGCGGATATTTTGGGATTAAGTGATGTGGGTTCTGTCATTAAGCCGGAAAATTACGATAAGGTGGACGCAGATGATTATGTCATGCATGAAGACAATGAAAAAATTTATTTTCTTATCAAATCAAAGTCTGATGAATACTGTTTTACAAACAACGCCCTTATCCATTTAGATGGGACAAGTGCAACCAGCAAAAAGCGAATGCTCCACCGCTATAGTTATGCAACGAATAGAATTTCAGAGGTAAAACTCGAAACGGCCGGAACCGTTGACCTTGATGTAGAAATAAAATTTAAAATCGGCTCAGTTCCTTTCTCCATCGACGTTCATAAGAAACATATTGAAGAAGTTAAGGATTTATATAAAGCCTTAATCAAAATTTCAGAAATCTCACATGAAAATGAAATTTCGCTTCAGTTTGCTAAACAAAGCCTTGATGTCGCTTCCACTACTCTCGGTCGTGTGACAAGTGCAGACAGCAACTTGGTTGTTCAATTCAAAATGCTTAATCAAGCAGCCTTTCAGTGGTTAGAAGATAGCAAAAAACAATATATAGTAAAAGATTTTGGCTATGTGTTTGAAAAGTATATTAATAACTAATAAATTAAGTAGGCGCATGAAAAATTATCATGCGCCTACTTTTTTATCTATAATCTATTAATACATCCTCCAATGGTAAACGTGTTGTATTGAAAGCAGGTGCTGCCGCCTTCCCTAGTGAAATCAACACAATTGGGAAAAGTCGATCGGAGACATTGAACATTTTCACGAATTTATCTTTATCAAATCCACCCATTGGAACGGTGTCATACCCTCTGTCTTTTGCAATTAACATCAACTGCATCGATACTAAACCAGCATCAAATGAGGCAATATTTTTCAAGACTTCTTCTGGAGCAAGTGGGTATGTTTTATTTGTACCTTCTATTAATCGATTCATATTAGCTTCGTCCATCAAACCAGCCTCGTATGCACTTCGATAGACTTTTTCCACACTTTTATACATTTCCTTATCGCCTAATACTGCAATAACGGCAGACGCTGTTTCTACTTGCTCTTGATTGTTGGCGATTGATCTTAGTTCCTTTTTCGCCTCTTGATCTTGAATAACAATAAAACGCCATGGTTGAAGATTACTAGAGGATGGTGCTTGTGTCGCTTCTTTTAGCATATCTTTAATTTCTTCTTGAGAAATATTGTATGTTGAATCATATTTTCTGACAGAGTGACGTTCTTTTATCACTTCAGATAAACTTTTTATTAATGTGGTTTGCATGAGAGATTTCCCCCTGTGAATTTTTAGCTTAATAAAAGTAAGTTCTAATTCATCTTACTATTAGTAAGTACCTATCGTCAAGTAATTCAAATATGGTATTATACAGTTAGAAAAGTAAAAAAGAGGGATTTTATATGAGTGAACCTAACCACCAAGATTGTATGACTCATTCTGCAGAGGAAATTAAACATATATGTATTAACTTTCATAAGGCAATCGAATTTATTGGCAAACGTTGGATGGGTTCTGTTATTTATACGCTTATGGAAGGACCGAAGCGGTACCATGAAATAATATCATCTATTCCAGGAATATCTGATCGTCTCTTAACCGAACGCTTACGTGATTTAGAAAATGAGGGATTGATTGTCAAAAACGTCATTACTACCTCTCCAAAAAAAGTGGAATATGAATTGACTCCAACTGGTAAAGAACTAGATGAGGTTATTCATGTGCTAATGAAATGGGTAAAAAAACGAGGGAAATCTCTGTGATTCACTGTCTCTATTTTAAATAAGGTTATGTTAAAGCTTATTGTTGATATTGGCACCCTGTTGACCTTCGTTCCAGGCGCGAAGACTCCTGCGGGAGGTTCCCCGGACCGCCCGCGAACCGCACGCACCTAGAACGGAAATCAACAGGCAGTTTAACAAAGCCTTAACTAAAAAAGGCTTGCATCTATTTGATAGATGCAAACCTTTTTTTATGGACTTGGCCGATGAAACAGCCCCATGACTTCAATTGTTTCGGTAATATTGACAAATGCTGATGGATCAACTTCTGAAATTAAGTTTTTAACTTCATTAAGTTCGTATCTAGAAATTACCGTTATCATTACGTTCCGTTGGTGATTAGAGTAGCCGCCAACCCCATCCATAATCGTCAAGCCTCGATACAAATTTGTCAGTAAATGATCTCTCATTTCTTCGCCCTTTTCTGTAATGATCATTAAAGTTAATTTAGCATGATCTGTATAAATTGCATCTACCACTTTACCTGTAACAAAAATGGAAACCAAGGTATAAAGAGCAGAATCCCAATCAAATAAAAATCCACTGATCAAGATGACGACTGCATTCATACCTGAAAGTAAAACACCAATCGGAAAATCCCTTTTTCTCGCGACAATCATGCCAATAATATCAAATCCCCCGGTCGATCCAGAACAGCGAAAAACTATTCCGACACCTAACCCGGTTAAAGCACCTCCGAAAATAGAAGAGAGAATCCTATCATCGGCAATGGCATGAACGGGAATTAAATAAAGGCCGATTGAAATAATTATTACAGCAAAGATGGAATTCACGATAAATCTTTTCCCTAACATTTTATAACCAATAATCAATAACGGAAAATTCAGCAGGAAATTTGCCACCCCTGTATTAACAGGCGAGATCATCCCTAAAATCATAGAAATTCCGCTCAATCCACTGCTTAATACTTCATGAGGGATTAAAAAAAGGTTAAAAGCAACCACAACAATTAGAGATCCCGAAATCATTCCAACAATCTGCATGGTAAAAATCCTCCTATGAAAAACAGGCAATTAATTCTATTTAAAAATAATACCGATTCTCTCTTTTAAAGTAAATTAAATAATTTATTAAAAAAAACTCAATTATCTGTCTATTCTAATTGATTGAATAAAGACTTCTCATTTCTGGAATAATATATTATTGACAATTATAAAATAATATTTATACTTTAGTAATATATTAACTATATATGATAAATCCTCATCAAAACCGATGAGGTAGAGGTCGCGGTTTTTATCAGTAAAGCGGACGAGATGAGAGAGACATCCCTGACTCCGTTTGAAAGGAAAAGCTGCCGAAGTGTGCTTTCATCTCTGAAAAAGCATGCTGGGGCTGTCTCCAAATAGGAACAGAACTGTCACGCTTAAACCTACCAGCTAAGCGTGTTGAGCTATCTTTCGGAAGGTATGATGCGGGGTATTTACAATGCCATCGATACTTCTTCGATGGCATTTTTTTATTCCAAACTCCTTCTCGAAAAAATTAGAAAAAGAGGAGTCAAGACAATGCAAACAGCAAGAGTATTAAAAGAGAGTGAATATACTAGTGACTTAACAATACAACAGGATCCAACGGAATTAAAACGAAGTTTAAAATCCCGTCACCTCACAATGATTTCCCTTGGCGGGACGATTGGCACTGGACTTTTTCTAGCTAGCGGCGGCGCTATCCATAGTGCGGGACCCGGCGGGGCAATCCTTTCCTACCTTGTTATTGGTATTATGGTTTACTTTTTGATGCAGGGCTTAGCAGAAATGGGTGCCTATATGCCAGTTGCCGGAAGCTTTAGTACGTATGCAACCAAATTTGTCGATCCTTCCCTTGGTTTTGCCCTAGGCTGGAACTATTGGTATAACTGGGCAATTACGATTGCTGCCGAATTAGCTGCTGTAACAATGATTATGAAATTCTGGTTTCCACATACGCCTTCATTCATTTGGAGCGGCATCTTTTTAGTAATCATGTTTCTATTAAACTATCTTTCTGTTAAAGGATTCGGAGAAGCAGAATATTGGTTTTCCTTAATTAAAGTTGTTACAGTTATTATTTTTATCGTTACTGGTACTTTAATGATCTTCGGCATCATGGGTAATGAAGCAATCGGCTTCAAAAACTTCACTGTTGGTGATGCTCCATTCCACGGCGGCTTTATGTCCATGCTGGGAATCTTTATGGCTGCAGGCTTCTCCTTCCAAGGAACAGAGCTTTTAGGTGTTGCTGCTGGTGAAACGGAGGATCCAAAGAAAGCTATTCCTCGTGCAGTGAAACAAGTTTTCTGGCGCATTTTATTATTCTATGTATTGGCTATACTAGTAATCGGACTGCTTATTCCATATACAAACGGGAATTTAGCAAATGGGGATATAACTGTTAGTCCATTTACGCTGGTTTTTCAAAAGGCAGGCATCGCTTTCGCCGCTTCAATCATGAATGCTGTTATTCTTACAGCTGTATTATCGGCAGGAAATTCAGGAATGTATGCATCCACTCGGATGCTTTGGGATTTGGCCCGTCAAGGCAAAGCACCGAAATTCCTTGGTAAATTAAACAAAAAAGGTGTTCCAGTCAATGCCTTAATTGCAACAACCTTAGTGGGGACACTCGCATTTCTTGCTTCCTTCTTTGGGGATGGAACGGTTTATGTATGGTTGTTAAACGCTTCTGGTATGTCCGGCTTTATCGCATGGCTCGGTATTGCAATATGTCATTATCGATTCCGTAAAGCATTTGTCGCCCAAGGTAAGGACCTTAGCTTGTTACCATATAAATCAAAATTCTTCCCTTTTGGTCCGCTCTTCGCGTTTGCCGTTTGTGGGTTTGTTGTCTTAGGACAAAATTATTCAGCATTCACGGGTGACCAAATCGATTGGAACGGTGTTTTTGTTTCATATATCGGACTGCCATTATTCCTTATTGTATGGCTAGGATATAAATTCACAAAGAAAACTAAGGTTATACCTTTAGAAAAGTGTGATTTAAGAAATTAGTTTGTTTAGAAAATAGCACGCGAAAATTTTCGCGTGCTATTTTCTTAATCCAATAAAAAAAACAGACTCAATTGAAGAGCCTGTTTTTAAGTATTACGCTTCCTTTTCCTCAGATGACCAAATGTATAAGTCTTCAATAGAGCAATTTAATTCTCTTGAAATTGTCATCGCAGTATTTAAGTTCATCACTTTTTTGGACAAGTAGTCGTTAAGCTGAGTTTGAGGAATACTTGTATTCCGTTCCAAACTTTCCAGGTCCATGCCGTTTTTTGATAATAAATCTTTGAGGTTACTTTTTTTTGCTTTATAATTTGTCAAAATGACACCTCACTTTTTTAAAAGCATAACACATTAAGTTCGTAATTGAAAGGAAGAAGGGTTTCCCCCTTTCCATCTTGGCTTATGTTATACTTAATTAGGAATAGGTAAAGGAGTGTGAAACATGAAAAGCTCAAACAATCTGTACAAAAACGGACAGTCAGTTAACATTAAAGAAACTGGCGAAGTCGTCACAATTTTAAAATCACAATATGTTAAAAACATGAAAAGATATTCTTATATCGTTAAGGAACATCCAGAAACATTCTTTTTTGAAGAGGAATTAAAGGTTCTTTAATAAATAAAAAGGAGAAGGCCGATTCTGTGAATCAGCATTCTCCTTTTTAAATTGTTTTAAAACTCGGCATTTCCAGTTGTTCTCGGGAATGGAATGACATCTCTAATATTAGTCATTCCAGTTAAGTACATAATTAAACGCTCAAAACCAATACCATAACCAGAATGTTTCGTACCCCCATATTTTCTTAATTCAAGGTACCACCAGTAATCTTCTTCATTCATACCAAGATCATTAATTTTCCCAGCCAAAATTTCTTCGCGTTCTTCACGCTGGCTGCCGCCAATCAATTCACCAATTCCTGGGACAAGTAAATCAGTTGCCGCTACTGTTTTGTTGTCTTCATTTAATCTCATATAGAAGGCTTTAATTTCTTTTGGATAGTCTGTTACAAATACTGGGCGTTTGAATACTGTTTCACTTAAATAACGTTCATGCTCGGTTTGCAGGTCAAGCCCCCACTCTACTGGATAGGCAAAAGTTTCTCCGGACTCCCTTAATATATCAATGGCTTCGGTATATGTCACACGGCCAAAGTCTGCTGTGTAGGCATTATTTAGACGATCCAATAACCCCTTTTCGATAAAGCTGTTAAAGAAATTCATTTCTTCAGGGGCTTGTTCAAGTACATAGCCAATCACAAATTTCACCATTTCTTCAGCCAAGTCCATGATATCTGGAAGCTCAGCAAAGGCAAGTTCAGGTTCTACCATCCAAAATTCCGCTGCATGTCGAGCAGTGTTAGAGTTCTCTGCTCTAAACGTTGGGCCGAAGGTATAGACATTCCGGAAAGCTAAGGCAAACGCCTCAGCCGAAAGCTGTCCGCTAACAGTCAAATTAGTTTCCTTGTTAAAGAAATCCTTGGTTAAATCTGTTTTGCCTTCTTCATTTTTTGGAGGATTGTCCATATCTAGTGTTGTCACTCGGAACATTTCTCCTGCACCTTCTGTATCACTGCCGGTAATAATTGGTGAGTGAACATAGACAAAACCTTTATCTTGGAAGAATTTATGCAATGCATAGGAAGCAAGTGATCTCACACGAAAAACAGCTGAAAACGTATTGGTTCTTGGTCTCAAATGGGAAATTGTTCTTAAATATTCAAACGAATGCTTTTTCTTTTGTAAGGGATAATCTACATTTGACGAACCTTCTATCACGATATTAGTTGCTTTAATTTCAAAGGGCTGCTTCGCTTGAGGAGTATAAATAAAGTCTCCTTCAATCCTAATGGATGAACTAATTGGTAACTTTGCAATATCCTTAAAGTTCTCTAATTGCTCATCAAATACAATCTGCACCCCTTTAAAAAAGCTGCCATCATTTAATTCAATGAACCCAAAAGTTTTAGAGTCGCGAATCGTGCGAATCCATCCAGATAACTGGACTTTTTGTTCAATATAGCTTTCGGTATTTCTGTACAAATCCTTGATTAAGGCCTGTTTCATTGGTTTTCCTCCTAAATCTTATGTAAAAAAGTAAAAAACCTTCCATCCCTTTTGGGACGAAAGGTAAAATTCACCGTACGATCATCGTATTTCTTTTATCCCTTCAATATTATATAAAATACCATATCAAATAAGCAATTTTCAACAAATTTCCGGTATGAAAGAGATTTATTTTAGTTTTTTGTAGATTCTTTTGAAAACGTGTCATTTTGAGTACAAAAATGGGCAGAGAGCCATTCTTGGCGGTCAAGTAAGGCTGCTTTGCAATTGGTAAATAGATGATCGGTATCATACCAGATGATTTTTTTGGGAGAACTTGCAGCAGAATAAAAAGTGGCAGCATGGCCATGTTCGATAAATTCGTCATTTTTGGCGAATTGGAAGAGTAATGATGCCGGCGCAGCATTTTTTACATAGTGGATGGCATCTAATTTTCTAAGACTTGAAATAAAATATTCAAATCTTTCAGGCGGTAAAAAGCTGCGAATGATGGCTGCGATTGGATGTTCACTAGTCAGTTGCCACTCTGAAGCCTCCCCATACCCTGATATTAAGACAAACGTTTTAATGAGCGAATCAATTCCTGAAATTACCCCGCCACAAGCCGCTCCAAAACCGTGACCAACAAAAGCAATCCGGGCTTCATCCACAATCGTAAGCTTACTAAGTAGTGTAACTCCCATCCTAATATCCATTATAGTATGAATGTATTCTTGAATATCCGCTAAGGCTTCAATTTTTTTTGTGAATTTTTTCCTATCAAGATCGTCCGGTTGACTATTCCTACCGAAAAGCGGTGCTTCAATTAGGAGGGATATATAACCTTTTGTTGCAAGCAATTTTGCTTCATGAAAAAATGTTTTTCTATTTCCTTGACTAGGGTGCATAAAAATGACAGCAGGAAATGGTCCTCCCTTGTTAGGAATAAAAAGAAAGGCAGGTATCCTCCTATTGAAAAGGCTTTCATAATTAACATCATAAATAGAATAACCTTCTTTTGAAATAGATGAAATCACCTCAAATCCTGCTCGTGTTTCTACATCGTAATCAAACATTCTTTACCGCCCCCGCGAAGATTCTTTTTTACTAATTTATTTGAATTTTCAGATTAATAGAACGAATAAATCCATAAATCTCTTATCCGTACAATATCCCTTAAGTTTTTTAAAATTTTCAGAATAATAGCAGGAAAAACGTTGCTTATCGTCGAAATAGTAAAAAAATGTTTATACTTGATTTAAGAGGAGTGTTTGATGTGGACAAGATCACATGTATTGCCTACCTTTTATACAAGTCATCTACGAATCAAGACATTAGAGAAAAAGCTATCCAATTATTGAATGGAGATGTATCAATTCGTGATTTAAAAAGAAATATATCTATTCAAGCCAATCTGGTCATCGCTGAATCGTTCCTGAAAAAGAATAAAATCGATAAAGATCAAGTTCAGCAATTTGCTGAGCAATTTATGTATCAAGAAATTTAAGGTATCCATTTTGGATAATTATCCAATTTGTTTTTCATAACAAAAAATACCAGTTCCATTTTGTGTTGTTGCAGTACTATAATAGATAAATCCTAATGATTCCCAAAAGCGTTGAGCCTTTTTATTTTCTTTTAAGACACCAATTCTAACACACTTCATTCCTCGTTTAAGCATCTCATGTTCGTATGCTGCAAAAGCTTGTGCACCGAAACCATAACCTTGATAATCACTATGAAGCAGTAAAAGACCAAGCCAGGGGTAATGGTCCTTCGGATTTTCTAATAAGTAGTCAATTATTCCAATATAGGTGTCATCAAGCTTTATAAATGCACTGTTAGTATTAGGATTTAAGAATTCTTCTTCCATGTCAGCAAGTGTTCTTGCCTCTTTGCCATTTTCAAAAATATTATATTCTGGATTCGAGTTTATCATTTCGAGTGCAATAAACAATGTTGCTTTTGTTACCTCTTCAAAATGCATTGAATTTGTTTACCTCCCTATTGTTTTTATAAAACAATTATATCAAAACTGAAAGTTTTAGTAACATTTGTCGAAAAAATATCGTCATAATTATTTAAATTACTTAATACACTGAATCGTTTTGTAATTTATGACTACACTTTTTACTAATAATTTAAACATAGAAAAGGAGATTCAATTATGGTACAAGTAGAAGTAACAGTAACCTTCGAAGGAAAAAGCTATTTAACGAATGTCATTGCTAATCGGGAAACATCCGATGATGAAATATTCCAACTTGCATTAGAACAAGTTCAAAAACAATGGAAAAAATAATATAGCAAAAAACAGCGGAAATGGATTCGGCTGTTTTTTAATTTTTTCTAGTTAGGTTATGAATTTGGCGCAAATGCATAGTACTTTTAACATAGCCTAAACTTAAAGAAGCTGTGTGCTCAGGTCATCGAGACATACAGCTTCTTTTTCATTAGCATTTACTTGGTTTTACAAGTGTGTAGGTATCTTTAGGAGCAACCTCCATTAGCGGACTAATCCCAGATGTTGCGATCATGTGAAGTTCATGCATGGCCCTTGTGCAGACGGTATAAAATAATTTGCGTTCACTTTCTTTTTTATATTGAGAACAATCGTACAAAATAACGGCATCAAATTCAATTCCTTTCGCAAGATAGGAGGGAATAACGAGAATTCCTTTCTCATACGAAATCGTTCCTTTTTCAATTAGATGGAGCGATACCTCGTTCTTGAGCGCTTCAAAGGCCCTTTTGCTCTCATCGGCTGTCCTGCAGATTACAGCAATGGTTCGATGGCCATCATTTTGAAAATCTTTAATTGTTTTGATTATTGTTCGCGTAATTTCATCGGGTTCTATTTCAGTAACTAACGGCTTCCTGCCCGTGCGGTTAAAGGGTTCAATATTTTCTCCACCCTCAATCAACGCACTGGTAAAGTTAACAATCTCTTTTGTCGATCGATAGGTTTTTGTAAGGACAAACGATTCTATTGTCTCTCCCGAGATATTTAGGTCAGATAAAACCGTTTCTGCACCAGTGGCACCAGAAAATATCGCTTGATTAAAATCACCGAGTAAAGTCATTTTGCTAAAAGGAAATAGCTTTTGTATAAAAGCAAACTGGAAGGGTGAGTAATCCTGTGCTTCATCAATAAAAATATGACGAATAGTAGATTTGGACTTACGACCTTCAATTAAATCCTGGAGATAAACATATGGTGTGGCATCTTCATAAGGAATTTTCATATCCTTTAATTTCTTCACTGTCTTCCTGCAATTTTGGTCCCAATCAACAGGTAAGCGTTCACCCATATTTTCAGCTTGCTTAAAAAGTTGGTGATAAATTTTTGGAGAATCAATAAACCGCAAACTTTTTACTCTCGCAAATATTGGCCTGAATTTTTCTTTTACGACCATTTCAGCAAGGAGTTTTTGCTCCTGCTCAAAATCATCAAATGTATTTTCCGAAAATTGATTTTTTTCCTGAAGTTTTTTGAAGGCCTCCATAAAGGCTTCTTTATCGAGAAATTGGACTTCTTCCTCCACCCAGCTTCTCGAACGCTCTTGTCTAACCTTCCGCTTTAAATCTCTTAAAAGCCATTCCTTTACAAGCTGCAAACGGTTGGGTATGCTAATGCTTTCTTCTAGTGAATAAAAATAATCATGGATCTCCTTTTTAGAAATCAATACATCTCCTCTAAATATTAAATCCCTAAAAATTAGACCCCTTTTCGTTAATCCATGCGCATATCGATCAATGATATTTTTATATTCAAGACTTGCTTTAAAACGAATTCCTTCAACTCTAAGTTTATATTCCTTTTCATCATCATTTTCACTTAACAAATATTCCATTTGCGTAAAGGCGTCTTCCACATTAAATTCTTTACCTAATCGAGAATGTAAATATTCCTGAAAGGTGGATTGCTGCATATTTTCTTCACCTAACTCTGGTAAAACCGTTGCTACATAGCTATTAAACAAAGGGTTAGGTGAAAAAAGCATAATATTTTCTGAATTCAATGTCCCTCGATAACGGTAGAGCAAGTAAGCAACCCGTTGCAGGGCAGCAGAAGTTTTTCCACTTCCTGCTACACCTTGGACGATCATAATTTTCGCCCGCTCATTGCGAATAATTTCATTTTGCTCTCGTTGAATAGTAGCAACAATGCTTTTCATTTGCGTACTCGCGTTGTTTCCAAGAACCTCCTGAAGCATTTCATCTCCGATGGTTACCCCTGTATCAAACATCCCTTTAATTTCTGAAGCCCTAATAATAAATTGACGTTTTAAGTTCATTTCCCCTTCAATCGTTCCTTCAGGGGTACTATATCTGGCAGGACCAGGTGAATAGTCATAATAAAGGCTAGATATAGGGGCACGCCAGTCATAAATCAAAAAATTTTCATCCTGTTCATCCATTAACGATGCAATTCCTAGGTATACCCGGTCCTCTGCTTCTTCCCCGTTTTCTAAAAAATCAATCCGTCCAAAGTATGGGGAATACTTTAACCTTGATAGTGTATTGAGATGTTTATCCAAATGTCTATGGGTCCGCTCACGTTCTGAGAGCAGTTCGGCCTGTTGTTTGATACTCGCTGCTGTTTCTATCATATCATCAGGTTCATCCATATTGACGGTTACATCTTCCCAAAATTCTTTACGTATCTCGAGAACATCAGAACTTACCTTTCCAGCATTTAGCTTTAATTTATTTATCTTTTTTTCGATTTCATTTACAACCGTGGTCACTCTTCTTTGTTCCATTTTCAAGCCTGTGCTCTGTAAATCGCTCATCAAACCACTCCCCAGATAAATGTTTTGGTCATTTGTTGACAATCGAATAAAATCGTGTTAATGTTATAATAGGTAGTTTTCAAGTAATTACATCAATAATTATTTATGCCAAATATCATCTTATCATGCTCCTCCTACATTTTCAAGGAGATTTTTCAATGCCATTAACAAACGCCTTCAGGGGCGTTTTTTTTTTGTCCTATCTAAGTTTATGTAATCCTCAATTTTCTTCCTATCCTTCTGCCTGTAATCCGCAAACTTAAATATATTCTCATTGAATTATTTAATTCGTCCAATCCTAAATACTTATATAGATAGTATTGGAAAAAATTTAAAAAAAATTTATAAAATCTAATTGACAATATGTTTGCTCACAACATATAATTTATCTTGAATTAAGTTATTTTGATTTCAAGATAAACAAATTAAACAAACATACTGGAGGAGAAATAAAATGAAAAAAACTAAATGGGCTCTTGATGCATCACACAGCAGTGTAGATTTTTCTGTTCGTCACATGATGATCGCAAACGTGAAAGGTACTTTCAACAAGTTTGACGCAACGATTGATGCAGATCCAACCGATTTAACAACTGCAAGCATTGAATTTTCAGTTGATACTGCAAGTGTAGACACTCGAAATCAAGACCGTGATGGACACTTGGTTTCTGCAGATTTCTTTGATGCAGCTAATCACCCAACAATGACTTTCCGCTCTACTAAAATTGAAAAAACAGATGACGGCGAATACAATGTTACTGGTGATTTAACACTACGTGGTGTATCAAAACCTGAAACATTTGCAGTTACTTTCGAAGGTCAAGGAAAAGATCCATGGGGAAATGAAAAGGTTGGATTTAGTGCAGAAGGTACGATCAATCGTTCTGAGTATGGCCTAGTTTGGAATGCGGCACTTGAAACTGGCGGCGTCCTTGTTGCTGACAAAGTAAAAATCAACTTACAAATTCAAGCAGCTAAAGCTGAGTAATTAAGATAAATCAAACACATTAAGTCATTTCAGGCGTGAATTCACATCGAATTCACGCCTTATTTTTTTATAGAATAGACCCATTGTAAATTAATAGATTAGTCCAATCGGCTATTTTCATATATGATATAACCTTTTTCAAAAAAATTAAAATCGCTGTCGAAAATAATTCAAAAGGACTAAAACTTATCTGAATTAACAGAAAATTAAGGAAATAATCCTATTGTTTTATTTCAATTTTCGAAATATTATTTACTAGCAAGCCAAAAAAATTAGGGGGAGTTTTATGAAGAAACTATTAAAAACAGGTCTATCCACCGCAATAATGGCTGGTACATTGTTTGCCGGTTTTCCGGGCAACTATGCTAGTACATCGGGTGGAGTTCTAGCAAAAAGTCCAACCACTAATTCGCATTCTTATGGTTCACTAGACCTATCGGTAGTAAATGAAGATAAATTACTAGATGCCCTTATTAAACGTGGTGTTATCTCAAAGGGAGCATCTACTGCTGAAAAGCAAAGAGCATTACATAAGTACATAGAATTGAAGGGTAAAGAGGATAAAGTAAAGACATCTGACCCTTTAGCTGCAAAAGTAAAAGCTGGTGATGCAGAAAAACAAAGGAAATTTAAAGACTTCAATAAAGGTCTTTTAAAAGGAAATGGTAACAAAAATGGACAGTTGAAAGGCAATCCTGATCCAGTTAAAGAAGGGACTTCACCTGGAATTCAAAGACAGGGCAAATTACTAACATTAACTGTAGAGTACTCGGACATTGCACATAATAATATAAGGAAGGATGAGACTGATAACTATTATTCTGACTATACTCTACAACACTATGAAGATATGATTTTTGGTAAAAACGGAGTTAAAGGGCCTAAGGGTGAAACATTTGTATCCCAAAAGCAATATTATGAACAACAATCTGGTGGAACATATACGATAAATGGACAAGCGTATGGTTGGCTAAAAGTTCCTAGAACTGCAGCATTTTATGGAGCTGATAGTGCTACTGGACATGACAATGTAACCCCAGGTGGATCAAAACAATTGGTTGTCGATACTTATAAAGCTGCACTAGCTGCAGGAATCCCCTTGGAAGATTATGACCTAGAGGATCCACATGATTTTGATAGTGATGGTGATTTCTGGGAGCCAGATGGATTAGTTGACCATCTTCAGATTATTCATGCTGGTATGGGCCAAGAAGCTGGTGGTGGTTCACTAGGAGATAAAGCAATCTGGTCACATCGTTCTGCAAAGTTTGTTGATTTAGACGGTTATGATGAATCAATCCAGCATCCAATTGGAAAACCAGGATTCTACGATTACACAATGATGCCTGAAGACGGAGCTACCGGCGTATTCGCACACGAATATGGTCATGATTTAGGGCTTCCAGATGAATATGATACAATCTATTCCGGTGCTGACGAACCGATTGGATATTGGTCCATTATGTCAGCTGGATCATGGGCAGGAAAAATCCCAGGTTCAGAACCAACAGGCTTCTCTCCTTGGGCAAAGCAATACTTCCAATCTACATTGGGTGGAAAATGGACTGCCCCTACATCTGTAAACTGGGAAGAAGTCTCCACAAAAGGAACACAGTTCTTACTCGACCAAGCAAATTCACCACTTGGGAAAAATAATCAGGCAATTCGAGTAAACTTATCGAAAAAGAAAACCCCTGTTAACACACCTGCTTCTGGAAGCTTTGAATTCTGGGGCGGGCAAAAAGATGAAATGGATACAAATATGGTAACTGATGTAGATTTAACTGGGAAAAATTCTGCTACATTAACATTTGATGCCTGGTATGATATTGAAGAGCAGTGGGATTTTGCTTTTGTTCAGGTTTCTACTGACGATGGTGCTACTTGGAACTCACTAGGGAATTCTAATACTCGTTCGGATGTTGTAGCTGAAGGTTACCCTACTATCTTGAATTCAATGCCTGGTTTCTCAGGTAATTCTAATGGGTGGCAGGCACAATCTTTTGATCTATCAGAGTACAAAGGTCAAAAGATTAAACTTCGCCTTCGCTATGCAACTGACTGGGGTACATCAAATATTGGTTTCTTCGCAGATAATTTAAAGGTTGTTGCTGATGGAGTAACAGTAGTAGAAGATGGTGCTGAAAGCCCGACCTCTCCATTTACATTAAATGGATTCTCGAAAATGGATGGAAATAAACTCACAGACCATTACTACCTTCTCGAATGGCGTAACCATCAAGGTGTTGATTCAGGCCTTGCCAATATTAAACGTGGTAACACATTAATGAGCTATGATGGCGGTTTAGTTGTTTGGTATGTGGATGACAGCTATACAGAAAACTGGACTGGTGTACACCCAGGAAATGGTTTCCTAGGTGTAGTAGATGCCCATCTATCAAAGGATCTGAGATGGCTTTTAGCTGCTGATGGATCTACTCCTGAAGCAAGCACTCGTTATCAAATTGCGGATGCAGCTTTCGGCTTAAATTCTACTTCAGGATTAAACCTAAATTATCCAGGTGTACAGACATTAACTGCTCCAAGTCAAACTGCTGTATCGTTATTCAATGACAGCAATTCGTTTTTAAATACCTTCTTACCTGATGCTGGTCGGGATATCCCGCACTATGGACTTAAAGTTCGAGTTAACGGACAATCCAAAGACAAATCTGTTGGCTCAATCGTAATATATAAGTAATTAAATGAGTTCCACCTTCTTACTTTAGAAGGTGGGATTTTTTTCATATCGACACTTCGAGCGGTCTTCCTATGGAGAAATATAAACTAGTTACTTTTTTATAAAATTTAGATGGCTGATAAGAAAATTAAGTTTTTTGCTTTATGAGGACAGGTTTTACATTTTCCCACTGATTTCTGTCTTCATGAACACTTCATGAGGACAAATTCTATACTTTCCCTCTGATTTCTGTCTTCATGAATGTCACATCAAGATAGATTTTTATATTTCCCTTGGCTTCATTAGAAAAAGGCTGATTCGAAAACCGGCCTTTTTTTCCCCTAAGGACGAATAATCACTCTAGTCCCATTTGGTACCATATCCGCCAGCTGCAAAACATCCCGATTATACATTCTCACACAGCCATGGGAAACGGCTTTTCCAATCGAACTTGGGTCGTTTGTGCCGTGAATCCCGTAACCTTGTTTGGAAAGTGAAAGCCACAACACTCCAAATGGTCCCCCTGGATTATACTGCCGATTTACAATCACAAAATCACCTGTTGGAGTATTCGTCAACATCTTCCCTACCGCGATTGGAAAAATTTTTACTAGCCTTCCATTGTTATATAATGTAAGTCTTCGTTTTCCGACAGAGATTTGAATGGAAAAGGGTATAGTAGTGGGTTCTGGCAGACCTGGAATTTGGATTTTTTGGCCTACATGTAATTGCCCGACCCCAGGATTTGCTGCGTGAAGTCTACGGAGACTTACGCGATAATTAGCAGAGATAATCCCCAGCGTTTCGCCAGGCTTAACTATATGAATCATACGATCCCACCTTTCTTCTGATAGCATATGACCATACAAGTTTGTGGTTGCCTTATTTAGAATAGGTACTGATATCCTTCCTTTCTAGCTGGATCAGCATTATTCAAACCGAAATAGTGGGGCCATATCCTCTCTTACGTGGTTCACAAAAAAGTAATCATTACTTGCCTTATCATATCGATAATCGTTTCTCCATTCATTTATGTTTAAGGTGATATCTCTTATGGCATTTACAAACAATAGGATTTCTTCGTTAGTCATAATCGGATGTAATGAGAAACGAACCCACCCTGGTTTCTCCGACAGATCTCCCTGATTAATCTGTTCAGAAATATGCTTAGAGGAAGGTTTATCAATGTGAAGGAGATAATGTCCGTAGGTCCCTGCACATGAGCAGCCACCTCTTACTTGAATCCCAAACCGGTCATTGAGAAGGCGCACGATTAGATTGTAATGGATTTTCTCAATATAAAAAGAAACAATACCCAGACGAACTTTTTTATGACCATCTAATAAATGAAGGCCGGGAATCTCTACTAATCTAGGTAATAAAATACTTAACTGTTCCTTCTCTCTTGTTAATATATTGTCCACACCCATTTGATTCTTCAAATTCAAACATAGGGCGGTCCGAATGGCTTGTAATATTCCTGGTGTCCCACCATCTTCACGCAGCTCGATACTGGTATGATATTGGTGCTCACCCCATGGATTCGTCCAGGTCACAGTCCCGCCCCCGGGATGGTCTGGAACATGATTAGCATATAACCTAGTATCAAAGACCAAAACACCACTAGTTCCCGGTCCCCCTAAAAACTTATGAGGAGAGAAAAAGACGGCATCAAGTTTTTCCAATGGGTCCTTTGGATGCATATTAATGGTCACATACGGAGCCGCAGCCGCAAAATCCACTATACAAATGCCACCATGTTGATGCATAATTTTTGCTAATTGATGGTATGGGGTTTGAACCCCTGTTACATTGGAGCATGCTGTAAACGAACCAATCTTCATTTTTCTATTCTTATATTGATGCAGCAGGTGAACAAGCTGATTTTTGTCCACGCCTCCTTCCTCGTCTGGACTTAATACAACCACATCCCCCAGTGTCTCGAGCCAGGATGTCTGGTTTGAGTGATGTTCCATATGTGTAATAAAAATTACTGGTCGCTCATTTTCGGAAATCTGCAGCCGCCCTTTCCACTGTTCATGAACTCTAATTCCTAACAATCTCTGAAACTTATTCATCACAGAGGTCATTCCAAATCCATCCAGGATTAGGGCATCATGCTCGTCGGCGTTAACATGTTCCTTAATAATTTTTCTGGATTGATTATATATCCCTGTCATCATTAAACTAGTTATATTCGATTCTGTATGTGTATTTGCCATAAAGGGTCCGAATACCTCAGAAATTTTCTGTTCGATGGGTCGGTAAAGTCGTCCGCTTGCCGTCCAGTCCGCATAGATGATTTTCTTTTTCCCATAGGGGGAATCAAACACTTGGTTCGTCCCAATCACTTGTGAGCGAAACGGTTGAAAATATTCTTCAAGGTTATCCGGAATCCGATAGGTTTTACTTCCAATATTAGCGGTGATCATTTGTTTCACACCTCACAATATAAATCTGTTATTAATATATGCAGGAATCTATAGCACGGTTTCTTTAACGAAATCTAAAAAGAGCAGCCCCCTATAAGGGCTGCTCTTCTGGTATTAGTATTTACTAATAAGTAGTAATTTTCGCTGATTCTTTCCTTGTAACTTCCTCAATTTTTTGGATAAACATTTGAAAGACACGTCTTTTTTCCTCTAGGTCTTTTATGTATTCTTTTAGTTGGTTATAGCTTTCTTCAAATGGTTTATGGTACATGTCGCGAATTTTATCAATAATTTCTTCATTTACCGTCGATTGTATCACTTGCTTTGTTATGCCATATTTGTAGGAGTACACCTTTAATTCCTGTGCTACTTCATCATATTCATTTGCAATTTCAGTTAAGACTAGTGAAATATCATCTTTCCACTCATCTAATGATTTTTGCAAGTAGGATTTTACCATTGTCTCTTCCATATAAACACCCGCCCTAATACAGTCTCGATTATGTTTATACTATTATAACGTGGTTTGATTACATTGAGGTTTCGGCCAGTTTACATTGTCTTTTCAATAGCTATTTTTTTGAGTCTTTCTCCTCAATCACCTGAGTAATTGGATCCACACTAGTAATACTTTCTAGGTTTTTAATACGTGGCAGATTTCCTGGGATAAAGAACTCGTATAAAATCAATAAAAAAACTGTGCAAACCGATTGGTTGCACATTTTTTATGTTTCTAACTAAAAGATGGTTTTCGTAAAGAACAATGGGAGCTTTCGGAAAGAAGTTCTGGTGCAAAATCAGCCAGTTTCTTGATAAAATAACATGTTTCTGGAAAGTGGTGCTCTAAGAACTTGTTTTGAAAAAGAAATCAGTTCACTTGCTGAAAAACTCAAAGCAGGATCGATATTTCGAAGGTTATTAAGCAGGCTGCCGAATGATGAAATAAATCTTTCAGCAACTGCTATTTCCTATGTAACATTTTTGTTAACACTTCCTTGCACAACTATTTTTTTTGGAAAAAACAAATACCTCTTAAAAGTAATAGTTCTTAAATTAGTCTATCTTCACTGCTTTTTCGAAATCATCGAGTGTAGTTGAATATTTTATATACGTTCGAGGTAAATAGTAAAGCTCGTTCTTAAAGCCTTTCATTGAAAATGGGCCTGGCGTTGTAGTCAGTCCATACCGATAATACTTTTTCGCTTCCGCCACCACATGTTCATTCGTAATCCCATAGGGGTACGCTAGAGCAATAACAGCTTTACCTGTTATTTGCTGGATTTTTTCTTTCGATTCTTTTAGTTCATATTTTAAGTTTTCCTCTTTGATTAAATCTGGATGTGTAGCTGTATGTGACTGAATAGATATTAATCCTGAATCTGCTAACATTTTTAGATCTGCTTTAGATAAGCGGTTTGCCCTTCCTACGAAATCAGAAATTACAAAAAAGGTACCGGCTGGATGAAAACTTTCTGTTGTGAGTTTTTGAAAAATCGAATAGGCATTAAGATTATTTTTGTAACCATCATCAAAGGTGATAAAGATTGGCTTTTGAACAGTTTTAATATCCTTCCAACGCTCGAAAGTTAATAAGGTATAACCATGATCTCTTAAATATGCCATTTGTTTCTCAAAATTTTCTGGAGTTACATATAACTCCTTGGATCCAATACTGTCAAATTGATCGATGGAATGATAAATTAATATAGGAATCTTTTGCTTAGCATAGACGCTTTTGGGAAGACCTAAAATGAGAAGAGATAAGAATAGTAATAAAATCTTTTTCATAAAATTCCTCGCTTTTTGCGTTTTATATTTATCTTCCCCCTATTATTCCTCCAAAATATCATTTCATTAAAAAAGCTGCTTTTGGCAGCTTTCTACGATGGATGAGATCAACTCACAAAAAAGTTAAACAACTGGATTGGAGCTAGGGATTTTTTGTCCTGATGTATATTTCTTATTTTTCTTCCTTTTCCATTCCACAAATAATAGGTTCATCACAATGGCTAGGTATACTGCAATTGGAAAAGCTACTGAACTATCCAAAAATATGGTAAAAGGGATGACGACTATCCGAAAAGTAACGAACACCCATGTTATTGCATAACTACGAAGAATCCAGACCTTATGTGCACTTATTTTCCGCTGGGTTGCCTTGATTACGCCCATAGAAGTAGTCCACAGCCAAAAAGCATTTAGGACTAGAAATGCAATGGTTGACCCCTTTCCTCCTGTTGCAAAAAGAGAAATATATGGTACGACAAGTATATTAATAAAAATTGCTACTGCATAAATTCTGCCTAATATTTTATGAAGCTTTGGTTTCCTTTGGCTTATCTTAGTCAATTGAAAAGGACCAATCGCTAGAGAGATCGTACCAAATAAAATATGAGGATAGAAAAACCACTTCCACGTTGTCAATGAAAAATCTGGGTTTTCCATTTTTCCCTTAACCATTGGTGCCCATTCCACACCATTCAATAGAAACATAACAAAGATATAGACGGCGAATAAAGCAATCGTAAAATATAAAACGCCAATTGTAAGTTTCCTTTTCGTCTCATTCTTCATTTTATTTTCCTCCATTACCCCAAATTTTTTCAAAACATTTATATGGTACGGATCTGAATGGAAGTCGGATGATCCCTCTCTATCCTAATTGAATGTAACCCATTATTAACACCTCACTCAAGAAATGTACCGACAGTCGGTTTGTTTTTATCGTACAAACCCCCACCTAATGGGGCCCAAGAAAAGATTCATGTTAATGAATTCATAATCACTTTAAAAATATCACTTGCATCTACTTTGTCTTCTTCTGAGGAGCTCAAACTTTGCGTGACCCGTAAACCGTATGAAAAGGTCATCATTAGTGTTGACATCCTTTCTGCATCAATATTAGGAGGGATCACGCCATTTTCCTGCCCCATCTTAATCCATTGGGTACCAGTATCTTTACTGTAGCGGAAAAGTTCAGTCAGGATATTTTTGACCTTTTCATTTTCTTGGCTTAACAAATATATAAAAATTAAGTTTCCAATATCATTGGAATTTTGCCGTGAGTGAAAAAATTGACTGACAACCCCAAACCGTCCTTGATTAGGACTTTCTTCTTGCATGGATTGAGTAATTGTCATTTGAAATTTTTCATTCATTTCTTCAATTTTAGATTTTAGAATGAGCCCGAACAACTCATCCTTACTGTCAACATAATGATAGATGGCCCCTTTAGATAGTCCAGATCTTTCAATAATGTCTTTTAGTGTCGTATTTCTACAGCCCTTTTCGATAATGATTTCTTCAGTTATTGATAGGATGTGTTGAAAGCTCGGGTTATCATAAATAGTTGAATTAGCCATAATACTACCTTCCTTAATTTCATGATGAGTTATTTATTATTAGTTAATAGGTCTAGACGTGTTTTTGCATACCTGCGATACACAATTGTAAATAAAATCGTTGCACTAATCACCCCCCAAAAAATCAGTTGTGACACCGCTAAAAATGCCGAGACCGATAGTTCGTAGACGAGATTGATTTTGGCAATCGCCTCACCTAATAATGCGATTCCCCAAATTGCTGTCATGATTCTAAGGACTAACCGAAAATATGGATGCTCCCAGTTTTTTTCGAATTGCCCCTTCTTTTCCGTGGCTTCACTTGCACTAAACCTGATGGCAAAATGATAAATTAATGGCTTTGCAAAGAACAAGGATGCGATAAATATCAGGCCTAGCAATCCTGTAACCATTGATTCTCTTAACAGGATAAGCCTTTCATTTCCACCAAGAACGAACGCCAGCAAGCTTAATACAAAGCCAGTTAGCATAAATAAACCAAACGCATCTGCTTTTCTATATTTCACAAGATGGAAAAGATTATCCGCCAATGGAATTAAAGTAGCAATTAATAACGCAACAAAACTTGTGTAGTAGTCTAATAGTAAGTTATAAACGATAACTGGTATCACTCCATTTATTACAATACTTAATACAATCGATTGGATCAATTTCTTTTTATAATTTACATTCACGTGTATGCCTCCCCTTTTTCACCTTTTAAATGTAATAAACTTATCTTACAAACCGACTGCCGGTTTGTAAATTGTTTTATTTACTTTTTTTCCCTTTTCGTATTTAAATTGCATTCTATATTCATGTGACATCCTTTCTTAATAAGTGGTAGACTAAAAACAACATTCTTCAAAGAAGGAGCTACATTCATGACCAATTATAAAGTTTTATTTTTAGATATCGATGGAACATTACTGAGACCAGATGGTACGATTGAAGATTCAACAAAAAAGGCCATTTCAAAGGTTCAGGCTCAGGGCTTGGAAGTTTTCTTAGCTACAGGAAGGCCACTACATGAATTAGATGAACTCGCAAAAGAGTTAAATATTCACTCATTCATTGGTTATAACGGTGCATATGCCATTTATAAAGGTGAAGATATATTCCAGGAGCCTATGAAGAGCTCTACAGTTATGAATTTCTTAGAGATTGCTAAGGATAACCAGCATGAAGTGGTCCTGTATACGAATAATAAGAACGTTTTTACCAATGTAGATTCTGGGATCACAACGGAGTTTATGCACAAATTCCACTTACATAAAAATGAACCTTATTCTCCTTCAGTTAATAGTTCGATCTTAGGGATGACACTAGTCAATCTAAAAAAAGATGACCCTGTCCTTTACAATAATGAAGAGGGAATCCATTTATCCCAAGTCAATGTCGAGGGAATGCATCATTGCTATGATGTAATCAGGGACAAAGTGAACAAAGGCTATGGAGTTCAAGTAGTTTTGAAGCGGCTAGGCATCAATAAGGAAAGTTCGATTGCATTTGGAGATGGAATGAATGATAAGGAAATGCTTCAAAACGTGGGCGAAAGCTTTGTCATGGGTAACGGCCATCCAGACCTTTTTAAATATGCAAAGCATAAAACTACCAAGGTTACTGATTCTGGAATATATAATGGGTTGAAAAAGCTTGGGATGGTGAATTGAGATAGGTAATAAATCATGATGCCAAATAAAAAGTGCAGAGCATTTCAATTTAACTTGAAACACTCTGCACTTTTTTGCGCTTTAGATCTTTGTGAAAATTATCCCAAGTAGAGCAGTACATACACCGATCACTTGATATCTTTTTAATTTTTCTTTAAAAAGTATAAACCCAGCTAGAACCACTACTAGACAATTTAAACTTACAATTGGAAACACGATACTTGCCGTTCCAGAATTAAGGGCATAGAAATAACTGCTATATCCTAAAATGCTAATTAGTCCAACAATGGATCCCACATTGGCTTCTGACCTCTGCCACTTTTCTTTTTTCAAGATACTGCAAATAGCTAAATAGACACTCCCCCCGCCATACATGGCAATGAGGATATCTAATGAATTTATTTGCAAATAGGATGTAGTTTTCATTAAAACCCCTAGTAAACCAAAAGAAAATATCGCAAGCCCAACGCGAATAATCCAAGGGAAATAATTTATTCCTCTATTATTACCAGATGAATACTGGATGGCCATGGCTGAGCCAAGCATAATTATGATTCCTACCCACTGAATCACTGTGATATGTTCATGAAAAAGAACGCCAGCACATACGATTGGAAATATTGTATTTGTTCCTACTAATGGCGATGTCAAACTAGCAGGGCCCTTTTCAAAGGCCTTTGACATTTGGATATTTCCGTTTGCATTTAATATTCCAATAAAAGCTCCTAGTAAAATGGTGATAAGATTCAAATGGACTGTCCCGTTTACAAAAGCAAATCCCAAAGTTAATAGGAATGCTACAAAATAGAAGAAGAACTGAATATGTACTTTCGACACTTTCTTCTCCGTGCTCCACTTGAAAATAGTATTATTAGTCCCAAAACAAACCATAGTAACAAAGGCCGCTGCAATCCACATGTTGAGATCCTTCTTTCTACATCAGTTCCTCTCCATATAATAAACCTCATTTCTACTCTGCTCAATCGTTTTTTTTTTAATAAATGCTCAATTTGCAAAATATTGTTGTTATTTCATGCTTTCCGTCTTGTTTTGATAGCTTTTGTCATCTAGCAGGAAAATGTGCTACCGAATGGTGAATTACTAACATAAAGATGAATTATTTCCGAGATAAATAGAAAGGAATGATTTTTATATGAAGACCTATACCTTAAAAGAAGTAGCCAAAAAAATAAATACAACACCAGGCACCATACGTCAATGGGAAAAAGATTTAGTTGATTTACTAGAAATTCCTCGTACAAAACAAGGGGCAAGAATATGTACAGATAGGGAGATTGACCAGCTAATAGAAATTAAACAACTTTATGAAAAAAAGTTAAGTAAGGAAACAATCAGGGAATGGATGCAAAAAAAACTTCACCCTGAAAGTGAGGATATACCCCAATCCCCCGCAGTTTCACAAGAGACCATTGAAAATCAGGATGTCTCAGAATCATTGGCAGTTCCACAAGGGGTCATTGAAAACCAGGATGTCCAAGAATCATTCGCTGTTTCACTCAATGGAATAGAAAATCTGGATATGCAAGAATCACCTATGGTCTCATTAGAGGTCATTTCTGACTCAGCCAAACCGATAACCATACAAGACGCTATAGATGCACATCAGTTTTTCGAGGCAATGGATACGTACAAGCAAAATTTCTTAAGCGACGTAAAAGATGAAATCCGGACGGTTGTTCGAAGAGAAGTACTAGATGAAGTAAAAAAGGAAATAAAGAATGGAACCTATACCACAGTTAAATCATTATCTGACTCGATATATAAATCATCTGCTAACACAAGAGCTGAAATTCAGGAGTTATCAGAGACTCTTGAAAAAGCATCTGAACTATCAGCTGACTCATTACAGTACCTATCCAACAACATTGCTAATGTTTCAATCGAGACTTCGCAAGAAATTTATACACTTTCCAAGCAGTTGTCAGAAACTTCCGAGGAACTATCCCACTATGTGGATGTTACTAATAACGAAATCTCAAGTCTCACAGAGGCAATGTCAAAAGAACGTGAATTTTTCCTTGAAGAGCGTAATCAGTACCGACATGAAATTTCGCAAAGAGAATTAGCCTTTCAACAAATGCTTAACAGTTATAGACATGTGGCTGCAACAAAAGAAAAGAAATGGTGGAAATTCTGGACTTAATACGAAAGTTTTCTTCGATTAGAACGACTCCCTTTTAAAGACAAAAAACAATAATTTCGTCACTCGTGGATTGCGGTTTATTTTATCAATGGAGGGATTCGAAATGAATACAAGTGAAGTAGCAAAATTATTAGGAGTATCTACAAGTACTATTCAGCGCTGGGTAAAACAGCTTGAGCTTCCAATGGAAAGAAATGAGCGTGGTCATTACCATTTTAGCAGCGAGGATATAGAACTATTAAAAAAAATACACGAACAGCTCCAAAACGGGACACTAATCCAAGAAATAGTCCCATTAAAAGAGAAAAAAAATCCTCGAAAAGGTGCTGTTAAAGCGGTAAATGACGATCAAGCACTAGAAAAGTTATATTCAAAAGTCAGTGAATTGGAAAGTAATCTAAATTCAAAAGCAGATTCGGTTGCTTCCTATCAACTCCTTCAGCATCGCCGTGAACTAGAGGATTTGCAACATCTCGTAAAAGATTTATCGCAGCAGGTAGAACAACTTCAAAAACAAATGAACCAACTAAAAATGACCTCGCAAATGGAAAAACCACTTGTATTTGATCACAGTAAAGTAAAAAGAAAAAAGAAAAATATTGTCAGTTCATTATTTGGGTTTTAGGTCGTTACAATTTTATAATTTAAATACACAAAAAATAGCCGAACTGGTCCATACTAGTTCGGCTTTCATTAACCACTCCCTGTATTCTTTTAAACTTTAAATTCGACAAGAGGTTGAGTATATTTTTTAATTAAATAACTTCCTAGAACGATACAGATCATAAAGGAAAGAACGAAAAGTAAAAGATAATTCCCTGAAATGGAGATGATACTTTTATTTGGAAGAATCTCTTGGAGCGATTTAATAATAAATCCATGAAGCAAATAGACATATAAAGTTCTTTCACCAATTTTCGTTACTTTAAATTGATTGGAAGGTATTAATGCTAAAAACCCAAATACAACTATTAATGTCAGCCCATATTGAAGTCCTCGCAACAGTCCATCGGCCAACTCTTTTTCCCCCATATTTGCATATGATGTATCGCCGAGAAGCCATGGCACCGCATCTTGAGGGAAACTGAACCCAAAGAAAATATAAGTCCCGATAATGATTATTATACCAACTGGAAGTGAATATCTGGCCCGAATTACTTTCTTTAACTGATCACCATTTAGTAAAAAACCCAAGAGGAAATAGGGAAAAAATACAAATGTTCTTGATAGGCTTAAAAAACTACCCGCGTGATCAACAAAACCAATCGCAATTCCCAAGACAATGGCAATAAAAAAGCCCCTCCATCTTAACCTTGCAAAGAGATATAGCAGTAAATTCCAAAAAAACAAACTCATCAAAAACCAAAGCGACCAATGAGGATGTAAAAAATCAATTTCTATATTATTTTCCTGCCCATTTAAATAATAATATATGGAATAGATCATCTGAAAAATAAAATAAGGAAGTAATATCTTCTTAATAGACTTTATAAAGTAGCCTTTCTTTTTATAACCTTTCGCGAAGTATCCAGAGATTAGGATAAAAGCGGGCATATGGAATAGAAAAATAACTGTATATAAAGTGAAAAGGATCCCATCATGTTCCTTTAATGGACTTATGAGATGCCCAAAAACGACGAGAAAAATCAAAATGAATTTTGCATTATCAAAATATTTACTCCTTTTTGAAGCTGAAGCCATCATATCACCCCATAGGTTAATTAAATCAAAAAGGTATATTAATATTTTTTTCAAACCCTCACCATTTAATTCCCACGACCAATTCTCTTAGTTGTTAACCAATCATAACAAAAGAACATTACAGGAATATGTATATAAATTAACTTTCTGTTGCATGGTTATTACGATTTTGAAATAATAATCTCATATACCTACGATTATATTACCACTTCACTCTTAATAAACCCTTAAAATTGAATGTTAAAAAAATCAAAAAAAGGCCACTCCTTTTTTCGTTAAGGAATGGCTTTTACTAATTCATAAAGTAATATCTACAAGATGATTCCTGATGGTTTCCTGATAATTCCCTCTTAATTCATCTTGTGCGATCCGAAGAGCTTTTGAAACGTGATAAAGATATTCATGGTCGCTTCGAAGCCAAGAAGAATAATTTCTTTTTAAATACCGTTCTGCATCCGCGAATGCAGAGAAAGACTGCTCCAATCTCTTCTTATTATGTATTATAGAAAAATAGCCATCTCCACATGGAATGATATATGAACTTTCTCCTAACGGGTTCTGATAAGATGTTCCAACCTGTGAATCCTTAACATTAAATTCATTCCGATCTGCATCTGGTTTAAGTGGAATCGTTTCAAAAACATTTATTACAAACTTTTCAAACGCTTCCCTTGTCATTTCTGATCCAGAGGCTTTCGGATGCCCTCCTCCTCCGTACTTTTTTGCATATTCGGCTACATTTATTTCATCATGAATGGTTCGAAATCCCATCTTCTTTCCACCCATATTCAGAAGGACAATCATATCCAAATGCGGATATAAATTATTTAATTCATTCCCTAGCTCTGATAAATATTGTTCGGCATGAACAATTCCAACACAGTAATCATCAATAAAAGTTTGAACCAGTTGTCTACTTTTCGAATGGATGTAACGATGAATTTTTTGTTCCTCGATATCAAGCAGCATATGTTCCGTATCGGTCAAAACAAATGATTCATTATTTTCAGTCAACCTTTTTAACATTTCCTCCTCAAACAGTTCACGACTCATAATATAGAACAAATCATTTAATCGTTTGGCTGTTAAATTATTATTTTCATCCCACTCCCAAGTGTCATATTGACGTACTAATTCGATAAATTCTTCAAGTGCTTTATTTCGTTCCATCATTTTGTGTTCAATTAGGTAATCATAAAATAAAGAAGTTGCACAAGTCTTTTTTCCCGTCTCATACTCAGGAATTACGCTCCCCCATTTGTATTGATTAAAATGCAAAGCAGTCACATGATGATCGATCATTTGAACTGGTTTTCCCTTTTGGAACCGCTCCTCGAGTTTTTTCTCTACCTGCTCATTTACAGCCAAATCAGTAATGTAGATTTCCACATTATTATTCTCAGGGTTTTTAATAACTGCTTCCACTCTTTGATTTAAATTTCGATAAGAACAGTAAAATATATTGGCCTTGTCTGCAAATGCCAGTTTCGCAATAAGTCCACAACCAAGACCATCAAGATCAATATCCGTAAAAATAATCATCCTATCTACCACCATCCATTTTTCGCTTCATAACGTATCGTTTGGTTTCAGCAAATTTTTTATGCAGGTTAACCTAGTTATGATTTAACATTAATCTTTATTTTATCATATAGAAAATAATACCACCTACCATTATGACCTGGTGATAGTAATCACAGACATATTAAAAATGACATGGTATGATGCATGGGAAGTTTCTAATACAAACAATGAAACGGGGTTATAATTTGAACTTTCCACAACTTAAAATAGGCCATATGAGACCTCAGGTTCCAATCATGCAAGGTGGAATGGGTGTCGGTATTTCTCTAAGCAAATTGGCTTCAGCTGTCGCAAATGCAGGCGGGATTGGGATTATATCTGGAACAGGGATTTCAACTGACGAAATGAGAACACATATAAGAAAAGCTAAAAGTCTGATCAAAGATGCAGGATACATTGGTGTAAATGTTCTATTCGCGATGAATGACTTTGCAGAAAAAATGAAAGCAGCTCTAGAAGAAAAAGTTGACTTTATTATTTCTGGAGCTGGAATCTCACGAGATATGTACGCATGGGGAAGAGAAGCAGGAATTCCTGTTATCTCTATAGTCTCGTCTGCTAAATTAGCCAGGATTTCCGAACGACTGGGAGCAGTAGCAGTTGTCGTTGAAGGCTTTGAAGCAGGGGGACATCTTGGAACAGACCGCCCAATGTTTGATATCCTCCCAGAAATTGTTGAAGCGGTTTCCATCCCCGTTATTGCGGCAGGAGGAATCATGACTGGCGGCGATATTGCAAAAGCTCTTGCAATGGGTGCGTCTGGTGTACAAATGGGTACACGCTTTGTAGCCAGCGAGGAATGTGATGCCCCATTAACTTTTAAACAAAAATATGTTGATGCAGGTAAAGAAGATTTGGTTTTGGTAAAAACAACCGTTGGTCTTCACGGAAGGGCCATTAATAATAATTTTGCAAAATTAATTAGTGGTACAGATAAGCTAAAAATCGCTAAATGCATTGATTGCTTAAAGAATTGTTCTTACCGCTTTTGCACCATGGATTCTCTTTTGGTATCCATGAATGGTGATGCGGAAAATGGCCTTGTTTTTGCAGGGGCTAGAGTTGGAGAAATCAAAGATATTCTTCCCGTTCAAACAATCATTGATAACCTTACATTAGAATACAATCAGGCTATCTAGCATATTTAAAAGAGCCAACCGTACGGTTGGCTCTTTCCTGTTCCTGTTATGGTAAATTTCTGAATTTGTTCTGAATCGGTGTACGTGGTTTTGGCTCTGGGATTACATCAGGATAGCCTACTCCCAGAACGCCAATAATATCATAGCCATCCGGAACACCAAGAATCCCCCTGTTTTTGGGCGTAATGCCAATCGATGACCAAAAGGTCCCAACCCCTTCTGTCCATGCAGCTAAATTAAAATTTTGGATAAAGCACGCAGTTGCCAGCGCATTCTCCACTGTTTCTACGGATGTCGCCCCGTGCTTGGATAAAATCATCAGTACTATTGGTGCGTTTCCAAAATTAGTTTTATGGTTTAGCTTTTCTCTTGTTTCTGCTCCAATAAAGTAAATCTCCCATGGTTCTGTCATGCGGTGATTGGGTGCCATGGCAGCAGCCTCTAGCCATGCGTGAAGTGAATTTTTGTCAATTTCATCAGGTTTGAATTTTTTTATGTTGCGCCGAGTTTTAATTAAATCAATAATATTCAATCAATAACTCCCCTTTTATATTCATATCGAAACCCATCGTAATATCTTATGTCTCTCCCAATATTTTGTACGTAAAAGTTTTAATTCCCCAGTTTATAATATCCACGTTTTAAGCCGTAATAGCAGAACCATAGTGATTGGACAAAGAAGAAAATCCCCCAAATAGGAGCTGGAATAAAACCTGTGATCCGCGCAAGATTGGCTGCATCCCCTGCTGATTGGGGCTGATATATACTAATGAATAATATTTCATAAGCACTTTGTACTGAATCAACCAATAAAATTGAAGCAATTAAAAGTAATAAGTTATCTCTAAAGTTTTGACTCCCTTTAATGAGTAATAAAAGAAAGGCAACGGCAAATGAGCATAGCCAAAACAACCCGTAAGGATTCCTTACCCAAAAAATAAGATTCAAACCGATAAAACCTAGCAATATATCAATCAACACAATCTGCTTTTTCTTTCCAATTAGTAAAAATGAGACAAATGCCATAAAGGAGGCAAAGGTATACCCACCAAGGCTGGTAAGGAAGCTTCCCAAATAAGAAGACTGATTACTATATGTAGCCCCTTCGGAATTCATAAATAAAGATATTCTTTCTACATTACCCCCAAAAAGAGCAATCAAAGCATGACCTGATTCATGTATAAGTGTATTAATGACTTTGACATAGTTTCCTAGCAATGGCACATGGATCAACAGAAAAGCAAACACGAGGAAAAGGAAAAACTTCGCACTGAATTTGTCTCGAACAAAGCTCAAAAAAGATTCTCCTCTTTTTTAAAAATTTAATTACTAACACCATTTTAACATTTTATGTTATTACTATTGCAAATTTCAGCTCTTTCTTAAAAATCGGCTTGATTAGACAAACCAACAACTTTTATGTTACTATTAAGTTGTTGCATTGACGCAAGACAACTTAATTATTGGGGGGAATGGAATTGATAGAATTTAAAAACATTGTTAAGAAGTATCGGACAAAAACAATTATTAATCCTTTTTCATTAGATATTGAGGCTGGACAGTTAGTTGTTTTTATCGGACCGAGTGGCTGTGGGAAAACCACTTTACTGAAAATGATTAATAAATTGATTCAGCCAACTTCTGGAAAAATTTATGTAAATGGGACGGATATCTCAACCATAAATCCAATTGAGCTCCGCAGAAACATTGGCTATGTCATTCAAAATACTGGTTTATTTCCACATATGTCCATTAAAGAAAATTTAGAATTGATTCCAAAGCTAAAGGGTGAAGATCCCGCTTCGATTACCCAAAAAACAGGTGAATTGCTAGAGTTGGTCGGCTTAGATCCTAAGGAGTTCTTACATCGTTTTCCGAAGGAATTGAGCGGGGGACAACAGCAAAGAATTGGCGTGGCAAGAGCCTTCTCAACCAACTCCGATATCATTTTAATGGATGAACCATTTAGCGCCTTAGATCCAGTCACAAGAAGCTCCCTTCAAGATGAACTCTTCCAAATGCAAAAGGAATTAAACAAGACGATTATTTTCGTCACCCACGATATGGACGAAGCTATTAAAATAGCAGATAAGATTTGCATTCTAAAAGACGGTGATATTCTCCAATATGATACGCCTGAAAACATTCTTAAAAATCCTGCTAATGACTTTGTTGAAGAATTTATTGGAAAAAGAAGAGTTTGGAATAATCCTGAATTATTAATGGCCGAGGATATTATGATACCTAATCCAGTAAAAATTACCGCAAGGCGGACCGTACTTCAGGCCATTGAGATTATGAAGGACCATAAGGTAGACAGCCTAATAGTTACTGACAAACATAATGTCCTTAAGGGTTTAGTGACATTAAAAAGCATCCAGTTGTTAAATCGAACGACGTCGATTGAAATGATTATGGAACAAAATGTTCTTTCCGTTTCACAGGATGCAAATTTAATTTCTGTTTTAGCTACAATGAATGAACATAAAATCGGTTATGTACCTGTTGTGAATGGTCATAACCAATTAATTGGTCTCATTACGAGAAGCAGTATACTATCTGCATTAAGCAGCCAACTAATTGATTTGGAGGTGGCCTTTTAATGAGTGGATTTTGGAATTATTTAACCACAAACTATGAGCAGGTTTTAAGTTTACTTGGCCAGCATCTTTACTTAAGTGTGATTTCTGTATTAGTAGCGATTATAATTGGGATCCCGCTTGGTATATTAATTTCAAGAGAACCAAAGCTCTCAAAACCTATTATTGGAACTACGAATGTGATCCAAGCTGTACCGAGTTTGGCATTACTTGGATTTCTCATCCCATTCGTTGGAATCGGCAGTACCCCAGCGATTATCATGGTCGTTCTATATTCACTGCTTCCCATTGTTAAAAACACATACACAGGTTTAACGAATATTGATGGGGACATTCTGGAAGCCGCCAGAGGTATCGGTCTGACCAAGAGTCAAACGATGAGAAAGGTTCAGTTACCACTAGCCTTCCCGATGATTATGGCGGGTATCAGAATTTCAGCGGTTACCGCTGTTGGATTAATGACCATTGCAGCCTTCATCGGTGCAGGCGGACTTGGGTATCTCGTATTTTCTGGTGTGCAAACAGTTGACAATTATATGATTTTGGCCGGAGCTATTCCAGCCTGTATACTTGCACTTCTCATTGATTATATTGTCGGAAAACTCGAATCCTCACTTTCTTATACAAGCAAGCAAAGATCAGCAAAAAAGACTGGTAAAACCACTAAAAAAATGATGATTAGTTTGGCTTGTATTTTGTTAATCATTGCCGGGACTTTTACTGCTTATTCAAAGGCAAACGCAAAGGATAAAATTGTAATTGGTTCAAAAAATTTTAGCGAACAAATGATATTAGGTAATATGCTCGCTGATTTAATAGAAAATAAGACTGATATTCAAGTAGAAAGAAAACTAAATCTTGGTGGTAGTCAGGTTGCCTTCAGTGCCCTTAAAAATGGGGACATTGACATGTATGTTGAATATACGGGGACAGGATTAATTAATATCTTAAAGAAGAAGCCACAGAGTGATCCGGACATCGTCTACGATATTGTCCAGAAGGAATTCAAGCAAAAATATGGTTTTGAATTGTTAAAACCGCTTGGATTTAATAACACCTATGCCTTAGCAATTCGTCAAGACACCGCAAAAGAATATGGTTTAAAGACGATCTCTGATTTAGCAAAGATAAGCTCGGAATTAACCATGGGTCCGACGATCGAATTTCCAAATCGCGAGGACGGATTACGCGGACTTTCCAAAAAGTATAATTTGAAATTTAAAGACGTAAAAGCCATTGACGGCGGGTTACGCTATACTGCATTAAACAACCATAAAAGTGATGTCATCGATGCCTTTTCGACGGACGGGTTACTTGAAGAGTTTAAATTGAAGGTATTAGAGGATGATAAAAACTTCTTCCCTCCCTATTATGCCGTACCGATGATAAAAGAAGAAACATTAAAAGAACATCCAGAACTAAAAAAGATTATTAATTCCTTATCTGGTAAGCTAACTGATGAAAAAATGCGCGAACTCAACTATAAGGTCGACAGCCTCAAACAGTCACCTGCCAAAGTCGCAAAAGAATTTTTGGAAACAGAAGGATTATTAGAATAATAGTGGAAAAGGAAAAAGCCGGACCTCAACATCCGGCTTTTTCTCATATAATCCAACCCGTTTTTACTCTTCCATAAAGTGAATCACCCGGTCATGAGTTTCTTCAGCACCTATGATAAGCAGGACATCCCCTTCAAGAATTACCGCATAAGGTCCCGGTGAGATAATTAATTCACCTTTCCGTTTCATGCCGATCACGGTTCCCCCGGTATTTTGCCAAAACTTCAATTCCGAAATAGTTTGTCCTATATGAATACAGCCTGGAAAAACTTCTACCTCGATTGGCGCCAATGGGTTCGTGTGACGAAGCTTTCCAGAGTAGTCCATGATTTTTCTAAGCGTGTCAAACAGCTGCTCATCGAGCTTGTCTCTTTCAGAAATCAGTGAGTTCATTTGCTTTTCAAGATCTTTAATACTTGCGATGTTGGAAAACCGTTGAATATATTTATAGGCATTTTCTCGAGAAGATATGACGATTCCACTACCTTTAGTGGATTGGACAATCTCGACATCCTCTAGAATCTTAATGGCTCTCCTAACAGTTTCAGGGGAAACCTTGTATTCACTTGCTAACGTCGATCTGCCATGAATCTTTTCTCCTACCTTAAATTTCCCATCGTAGATTCTATTTGCTAAATCTATCGCTATTCGCTCGTAAGTTGGTATTTGTGCCTTTTGCATAGCTTCCTCCGCCATCTATTCTTTACCTGAGTCTGTACATAATTATAGTAATTGCTACTTATCAAATATACTCTTTTCCATGTGTATATGCGAGAACAAATATTTCATTTCCACTCAGTTTAACTTTCCATGATTTCATTTGTATTTATTGGACATAATTGTAAGGAATCTTGTTTAATGGGGTGAAGTATTTGAAACGGAAAGTAATTATCCTTTTAAGTGTTGTTTTTATTCTATTAATGTCTGCCTTATTTGTTTATTACCTTATTAAAGAGGATTCCTCGAGATGGCAAGTAGCACTTGGCGGCATTCTTGTGAGTGGATTGCCCCTCCTACTAATATTTAAGAAAAAGAATCCATTTAACCTCCCAATTATAATAGGTTATTATATGTTAATTTTCTGTACATTATTTTTAGGATCGATCGCGAGTTTTTACCTTCATTATAAATGGTGGGACTCTACCATTCATATTTTAAAGGGTATGTATGTAGCTTTTGTTGGTATAACTTTATTTAAATTATTCATCCCGAAAGATGTGCGGAATGATGCTTCAAGATGGATTTTATTTCTTTTTGTTCTTTCACTCTCAGTCCTAGCAAGTGCACTTTGGGAGATCTATGAGTTTGTGGGTGATCAAACGTTTACTCACACCATGCAAAGAGGCGGAAATAAAGATACAATGTATGACTTACTCTGTGGGTTTGCGGGGGGACTCCTAGTCTCCTTTTACGCCTTTGTGCGAAAGCCTAAAGTATGAGAGGAGGAAATTTATGAATCGAAAGCTTGTCATCATTTTCAGTTTAATCTATGTCATTTTTATGGCAGCATTAGCCGTCTACTACTTTTCAAACGATGTAACCTTTAAAGGAACAGTTGCCATTGGAGGAATTGTTTGTGGAGCAGTCCCTTTATTATTGGCCTTATTTACTAAGCTCCAATTCAATTTGCCCATTGTCATTTCTTATTTAATTTTCTTAGTCGGTTCACAATATCTCGGTTCCATATTAGGCTGGTATGGACTCGGTTGGTGGGACACCTTTATGCACGTGGTCAGTGGAGCCATTCTCGCTTTTTCTGGAATTGCTTTATATGAACGATTGATCCATAGAAATGCGGGGGATAAAATATCGCCATGGTTTGTGTTTTTATTTACGTTATCCTTTGCAGCACTCGGTGGAGTACTATGGGAAATTTATGAATTTAGCTCTGACCAAATTTTTGATATGACCTTACAAGGCGGCGGAAATAAAGATACGATGACGGATTTAATTGCTGATACAATTGGCGGACTTGTTATTGCAATGTGGGCTGGGATTCGAACAAGGATTAAGTTAAAAAAAGGGCGATAGAAAAAGGTACGTCGTTTTTGACGTACCTTTTTACTACGCTTAAAATTAAACCGTTACTGCGACAAAAAATTCCTCATAAAGAGCTTGAACCGCTCTTTTTTCATCTACTACTTTAACCCCAAACATCATGCTCACCTCAGATGAACCTTGGTTAATCATTTCGATATTAATACTAGCTTTCGCCAATGCTTTGGAGGCTCTTGCCATTGTTCCTACATTATGGCGCATGCCCTCTCCCACAACCATAATGAGAGCTAGGCTATGTTCAAATTTCACTTGATCGGCATGTAATTCAGTTTCAATCCGTTCTTTAATCGCCTTTTCCGTTTCTGCATCCATTTGATTTTCACGGAGGATAACAGAAACATCATCAATTCCAGAAGGCGTATGTTCATAGGATAGTCCGAAGTCCTCTAAGATACTTAAAAGCTTGCGGCCAAAACCTATCTCTCTATTCATTAAGTATTTGCTTACATATATACTACAAAAACCTTGATCACTTGCAATTCCAATAACTGGCCCATTCGTATTGTCTCGCTCATAAACAATCCTCGTTCCTGGTGCACTTGGATTGTTTGTATTTTTGATTTGAACAGGTATTCCCGCTCTGAATGCTGGAACAAGTGCTTCATCATGTAATACGGTAAATCCTGCATATGAAAGCTCTCGCATTTCCCGGTAGGTTAATTCCTTTATTTCCTTCGGCTCCTTTACAATAGAAGGGTTCACGGAATAAACAGCATCTACATCCGTAAAGTTCTCATATAAGTCTGCTTTCAGTGCATTTGCAAGGATTGAACCAGTAATATCGGACCCACTTCGCGAAAAGGTAAAAACCTCTCCTTGTTTGCTATATCCAAAGAATCCAGGGAAAATTAATATCCCAGAACGATCGTGCAGCGAATATAACTGACTATAGGCTTCTGGTAATGCTTGAGCATTGCCAGGCTCATCACTGACAAGGAGACCGGCTTCTTTAGGGTCAACATAATAGGCCTCAACCCCCTGCTCCTGGAAATAAGCTGCTACCAATTTGGCGTGATTATCCTCACCGCTCGCTTTTAATAAATCCAGAAAACGATCCGGTTTTGTTTTGTCGCTACTCAACCTCTTTGTTAAATCGTCATGAATTTCGTTAATAATTTCTAAAGGTAGGGATAATTCTTCGGCGATAGTGGAATATCTATCGATGACTGCATCAAATTTTTCCCTTGGATTTTTATTTTGTAAACATAACTCTCCACATTCAATTAATAAATCAGTTACCTTGTTATCTTCCGAAAACCTTTTTCCTGGCGCAGATACTACAACTACCTTCCGCTCGGAATCTGAAACAACTATCTTAAATACCTTCTCAATTTGTTTTCCGGATGCTAACGAGGACCCGCCAAACTTTACGACCTTCATCCCTACATCTCCCTAATATCTAAAAATATAATTTTAATTTTAACGATATTCAGAAAATAATCAAGTTATTTCTTTTATATAAAGACATTTGTACACCAGCAGTGGACAGTGAGATAAAAAAAAACAGTAGATTTCCTCTCGAAATCCACTGTTTTAGATGTTCGTTTACAAATGTTTTGTTTTTTCTACCCAATCGATAAAGTTATTCATCACAGTATCTAGGAATCCAAGTGTAGGTTCATGTGTTAATTTCCCGTCTTCATCCACCTTTTCATGGACAGCATTGATAAATACTTCATTTCCTGGAATCGTTAATGCTCCCATAGCAGCTAATATTTGTCTAAGATTAACCTGTGCTCTTACTGTTCCAAGAACACCTGGTGTGGCGCCAACAATCATTACTGGTTTTTTCATCATTACTTTATCCACTCGCGAAAACCAATCAAGTGCATTTTTCAAAAATGCAGGAATGGCATGATTATATTCTGGAGTGGCAATTAATACACCATCACTTGCTGCCACTATTTTTTTGATTTGAATCACAACTTCTGCTGGTGTTAACTCATCATCCTGGTTGTACATTGGAAGGTCTTCGATCGGTAATATCTCAATTTCAACTTTTTCGAGATAACGTTCCTTCAGTAATTCTACCAGCTTTTTATTAATAGATTGCTTTCTATTACTGCCAACGATTGCTACGATTTTCATAAAAATAAACTCCTTATCCTTGAATTTCAAGCTGCAATATAACTATAATCATTGTTTCTTAAAATAACCAGGGATATGCTCTTATAGATACTAACGAATAAGTTCAATAAAATGGGAAAGAATCTTAGCGGTTAATCCCCAAATTACTTTTCCTTGATACCGGTAGAAATATTCCTCGACCCCTCGAGTCCGCCAATTATAATTCTCCCCGCCGACAATTAGGTCAAAGGGAAAATTCTCTTCAGGTTCCGGCCTAAATTCAATATGATATATCTCTGGCTCATTATTTATAAAAAAAGATAGTGGTACAGTAAAAATCTCCCCGACTTCTGATGGATTTGGAACGATCCTATTCGGATGTTTAATGTATCCAACAAAAGGATAGATAATCATTCCAAATGGTGAAATCATATAATCTAGTGGGTTAATGTCTGCAATTTGCTCTTTGGTAATTCCTAATTCCTCAACCGTTTCTCGGATAGCTGCATCTTTTTCATCGATATCCTGTGCGTCAATTCCCCCCCCTGGAAAACATATTTCTCCAGGCTGCCTCCTTAGTTCTAGGGAACGAACCTCTAACAACACGTGAATCCCATCCTCTTTTTCAATGAGTGGTACCATGACAGCATATTTTGAAAATTTCTCACTTCCAAGAATTTTAGGAGTATGACTTTTTAATTTAGTTACTATTGATTCCAGTTCCATGATTTCACCTCTATTCATTTACAATTTTTTCTTATTACTACCATACCACTTTTTACCTTAGATTGAAAAAACAATCCAACTTGTAATACGTTGGATTGTTCTGAAAAATCATTAATCCTTCTTTTCATACCAAGAATACATATAGTTGGCATCTTCTATTTTTTGTGCGGTTTTTACGATTTTTAGAGGATGAAAGGTGTCGATCATAACGGCCAGTTCAAGAGTTTCCTTTTTTCCAATACTCGCTTCCGTTTTCCCAGGATGAGGTCCATGTGGGATCCCGCCTGGATGAAGCGTGATGGAACCCTCCTGTACTCCTTTACGACTCATAAAATTTCCTTCCACATAATAAAGGAGTTCGTCACTGTTAACGTTACTATGATAATAGGGAGCAGGAATCGATTCTGGATGATAATCATACAGCCTCGGGACGAATGAGCAAACGACAAAATTATTACCTTCAAAGGTTTGATGGACGGGTGGCGGCTGATGGACTCTTCCTGTGATTGGTTCAAAATCTGCGATGTTAAAGGCCCATGGATATAAATACCCATCCCAGCCAACTACATCAAGTGGATGATGTCCAATGATATGTGAGGATAACTTCCCTCTTGATTTCGTTAAAACCTCAAATTCACCCTTTTCATCAAATGTCGTCAATTCTTCCGGTCCACGAAGGTCTCTTTCACAAAATGGGCTATGCTCTAAAAGTTGACCATATTCATTTCGGTACCTTCTAGGAGTTGTTATTTGGCTGAAGGATTCAACAAACAACATTTTCGTTTCTTCATTTTCGTTCGGGATCACACGGTAAATGGTACCAATCGGAATAATAAGATAATCACCTGGACTGTAAGAAAGGTTCCCGAACATTGTTTCTAGTTTCCCTGAGCCATAGTGGACATAAAGCATTTCATCGCCATCACCATTCCGATAATAGCTTTGCATCGCCATCGTCACATTGGCTGTTCCAATTAATAAATCCTGATTTCCCAAAATATATTCCCTTGCCTTTAGGGCGTCCCCTTTGGTTACTACTTTACTTGTAAAAAAGTGGCGGTGTTTTAGCGGCTGCTGGTCTTCATATTCGGGTAAGTAGTTGCCGACCATTTCTGCCTTCACCACTTCTGTCGGCATATATTGATGATACAAAATAGATTGGGTTCCAGAGAATCCACGAGTCCCCATTACCTGCTCTCTGTAAAGACTCCCATCTTCCTTTTTAAACATCGTATGCCGTTTGTGCGGAATCTTACCCATTTGACGGTAATACATCTTCTCACCTCTCTTCAGCGATTATCTCATTCTGTAACACTCCAAGATAATCAATCTCTAGTTCGACTTGATCATCAGGCATAAGCCAGCGATGGACCTTCTCTCCAAGCTCAAGAATACATCCAGATCCAACTGTACCTGAACCAATCATCTCTCCAGGGTATAAAGTCACGCCAGCAGAAGCCCTCTCAATCATCTCAGCAAATGAATAATATAAGTCTTTCATATTCCCCTTGGAAAGAAGAACCCCATTGACACGGGCTTTCATCGAAAGATTGAAGCCCTTTCCTAATTTAAATGGTTCTAACTCGTCTTTTGTGACAATCCACGGTCCAATCGATGTCGAGAAATCCTTCCCCTTTGCAGGCCCCAGTCCAATCTTCATTTCCCTTCTTTGTAGGTCTCTTGCGCTCCAATCATTTAAAATACAATAGCCAAAAATATACTCATCTGCCTCATCTGCGGAAATATTTCTGCCTTCTTTGCCAATAATGCATGCGATCTCCAGCTCATAATCAAGCCAGTTACAATTTACAGGCTTGATTATTTCCTCTCCTGGTCCCTTAATTGCAAGATGATTGGAAAAGTAAAAGACAGGGATTTCGTACCATTCTGGAATCATCTCGAGGCCCCTATTCTCCCTCGCTGTTTTCACATGCTGCTCAAATGCATAAAAATCACGAAAACTCCTCGGAATAGGTAGTGGTGCCTTTAAACAAAGTTGACTCAATGGATAAACTCCTTTTTGTCCCTTTGTAAATGGGGTTAAACTAGCCACTGTTTCCAGATTGGCGTCACTATTTTCAAGAAAAGCTAATAGATTACTTGGCAGCACCCCGCCTGATGCCTCATACATATCAATGGCATGGTCTTGGTCAAGTAACCAGCCTGCTCGGATTGTCCCATCCATTTTTTCAAAAGTAACGAATTTCACGACACTCACCTTTTCTCCATTTTTCGATCCATTTCAAACATTTTAGCTAACGGGTCAGTATAGATGTTCCCAGCCATCCGTCCAATTGGGTTCAGCTTGGCCGTATCAATTCTCCCTTTATCAAATAGTTCATCGGTCACATGGACATGAACTACTTTTCCTATTACAAGGCTCCCTGCACCGGGCTTATTTCCAAAATGTAATACCTGCTCTAATTCACATTCTAAATGAACAAGTGATTCCTTGATACGCGGTACACTCACCTTTAAACTTGGTTCCTTCGTTAAACCCACTTCTGCTATTTCGTCGATATCCGGGTTGAATTCGATCGCACAGTCATTCATTTGCTCAGCCATGCTATTACTTACAATATTAATAACAAATTGACCTGTGCTTTCAATATTTACAAGTGTATCTTTCTTAGCCCCATCCGTTCCTCTTCTCATCGGTGAAAAACAGATAAGCATGGGGTCCGCACAAATCGCAGTAAAAAAACTAAATGGTGCTGCATTAGCTACCCCATTTCCATCTATGGTCGAAACAAAAGCAATTGGACGGGGAAGGATCGAACCAACTAATAGTTTATATGCCTCTCTCCATTCCAGTGTTTTCGGCGAGATCTCCATAACATATTCACCCCTTACAGGTTAACTTTTAAAAAAAGGGAGTAATATCTCTCCCTTTTCCTACTCCGCTCTATACTTTTGTCCTTTAAACCCTTGCTCTTTATATTAGAGATTTCCTCGTCTTTCCTGCTCCCGTTCAATTGACTCAAATAAAGCTTTAAAGTTTCCTTCACCAAAACCACGTGCCCCTTTTCGTTGAATAATTTCAACAAATAATGTCGGACGGTCTACGATTGGTTTTGTAAAAATTTGCAGTAAATACCCCTCATCATCACGGTCTACTAAAATATTTAGTTCGCGAAGCTTTTCAATTTCTTCATCAATTTTACCGATGCGTTCACCTAAGGATTCATAATATGCTGGTGGAGTATTCAGGAATTCTACCCCATTCTCCTTTAAAATAGCGACAGTTGATACAATATCTTCCGTTAATATCGCCAAATGTTGGACACCCGGACCATTGTAGAATTCTAGATATTCCTGTATTTGTGATTTGCGTTTTCCGACTGCCGGTTCATTGATTGGGAATTTAATCCGCCCTCCGTTATGCATAACCTTTGACATTAGAGCTGAGTATTCCGTCGTGATGTCCTTGTCAGAGAAATGTTTCATTTCCTTAAAGCCCATTACCTTAGCGTAATATTCGACCCACTCCTCCATCCTCTCCACGTTACCCACTACATGATCGATCCCAATTAACCCGGCATCTTTAATCGGAAGTGGCGCCGAGTATACGACATACCCGGGTAAAAATGCCCCTTGATAATTTTTCCGTTCAATTAACGTATGGATGGTATCCCCATATGTACCAAGAACGGCTTTTTTAATCACACCTGTTTCATCCTTGATTTCAGATGGGGCAGCAATCACAATGGCTCCTCTTTTCACTGCCTCTTCAAAAGCTTTCTCAACATTATCGACTAACAGGGCTATGTCCTTCACACCGTCACCGTGTTTTTTTACAAATTGGGAAACTCCACTGTCTTCGGTATAGGAGCCTGTAAGGACGAGGCGAATATTCCGTTGCTTTAAACAATAGGAAGCGGTTTCACGATTACCAGTTTCAAGACCAGCGTAAGCTACTGGTTGAAATCCAAAGGCAGTGCAAAAAAAGTGACATGCTTGCTTGGCATTCCCTGTGTAAATTTCAATATAATCAACATCTCGAACGGGGAAAAAATCATCAACTAATTGGTCTGCTCTTACTCTATTTTCTTTCATTTAGAAACCCCCATTAGTTTAAAAGTAATAATATTCTGAATTAATTCTAAATGAAAGAATCTTGTCCTTTCAAGGATGGGAAGTAAAGCAATAACGCTTTTTTGTACTAAAGTAATTTAGATATCTTCGAATTATTTCCCAAAATACAAAAAGAAACTTACCCAAAACAGGCAGTTTCTCCTTTAATGATATTGGAAATACTTTTTATAAAAGCAAATCTAAAATAGACACTCAAAAAAAAATTTTTCCTATTAGGAAAGAATGGCACGATCACTTGACATTTGTACCCCACGTATCCTTTTAAACTCCATCAGTAAACCTTCAATTGTTAATTGTTTCTTATTTTCCTCATTGACCTCTAAAATAATTTGGCCCTTATCCATCATGATTAATCGATTGCCTAAGTCAATGGCTTGCTGCATGTTATGAGTAACCATTAATGTGGTCAGTTTATATTTGTCTACAATTTCTCTCGTTAAGTTCGTAATTAATTCCGCTCTTGATGGATCAAGTGCTGCCGTATGTTCATCAAGAAGGAGGATGGAAGGCTCTGTGAAGGTTGCCATTAACAGGGATAGTGCTTGACGTTCTCCCCCGGATAACAAGCCTACCTTTGCACTTAGGCGGTTCTCGAGGCCCAGATGCAGTGATTCCAATACCTCACGAAAATAATCACGTCGCTTTTTTGTAACTCCTTGCCGAAGTGTTCTCATTTTATTCCGAGAATAAGCCATGGCAAGATTTTCTTCAATCGTCATACTTGGAGCCGTACCGGCCATTGGATCCTGAAAAACACGACCGATCATTTTTGACCGTTTAAACTCTGACATATTAGTGACATTTTTTCCGCCAATATGTACTTCCCCTACATCCGGGATTAACACACCTGAAATGATATTCATTAAGGTTGATTTCCCCGCCCCGTTACTGCCAATTACCGTTACGAAATCACCAGGCTGAAGGGTTAGGTTCACATGATCAATGGCGATTTTTTCATCAGGTGTCCCTTCATTAAATATCTTATGAATCTGATTTAATTGTAACATGATTGTCCCCCTTCGCATGGCCAGAAGTCTGCATGATGTTTGATCTTTCAGATCTTCTGCGGGATTTCCGCTTTCTCTCTTTAGAACTTTCAATAATCTTTGGAGTAGTAAGAGCAAGAATAACAATGAGAGCAGTAATCAGCTTCATATCACCAGGGTCCAAGAAATCTACCCGTAATGCTAAAGTAACAACAATTCGATAAATAATCGATCCGCCAATAACAGCGAGAGTGGTCCTAGCAATCGTTTTTGTACCAAATAAGGCTTCACCAATAATAACGGAGGCTAGACCAATCACAATCATCCCAATCCCCATACCCACATCTGCAAATCCACCTTGCTGGGCAATCAGAGCACCTGAGAAAGCTACAAGAGCATTTGAAAGACCTAAGCCAAGGACAACAAGGAGGTTGGTATTAGCAGAAAGGCTGCGAATCATCCGTTTATTATCTCCCGTAGCCCTGACGGCAAGCCCAATTTCGGTTTTCAAAAACAGATCGGTAAAGAATTTAATCACAAATGTTACGATAATCATAAAAATAAGAATTCCCCATGTTTCCGGCAAGCTGTCGCCGAGACCCACCATGGAGAGAATGTTATTTAAAAATGAATCAATTCCTGTCTTTTCAAAAAATCCACTAATTTTCGTAAAAGCTGTATCTGTATTTAATAATGGGATATTTGAGCGTCCCATGATTCGAAGATTTATTGAATAAAGTGCAATCATCATTAAAATTCCGGAAAGCAAGTTATTAATCTTTCCAAATGTATGGAGAAGACCTGTCATACATCCAGCTGCAAAACCGGCGAATAACGCCATGATTGTTGCTAAAAATGGATCGGTTCCATTCGCAATCATTACAGCTGAAATTGCTGCCCCCGTCACAAAACTCCCATCCACCGTTAAATCTGGAAAATCCAGAATACGAAAGGAAAGATAGACGCCTAGTGCCATAATCGCATAGATAATACCTGCTTCAAATGATCCAAATATGGCTGTAAACATTGAGATCATCCTTTCTTTAAATCATTAAGCCTGCTTCTAAGATGCAATAACCTATTTCAAGCTAATGTTTGGTTCATGGATGGAGCCTTCAAACGAAGGCTCCATTCATGAAAAATATAATTTTATTTACCTTCGAAAAACTCGCCTAAACTTTTCCAAGCTTCATTTACCGTTAAGCCTTGAGCTTCAGCAGCCTTCGTATTAATGACAAGCTTTAAGCTGTTTGGAAGTTCTACTGGAATTTCAGATACCTTCTTCTTCCCGCTTAAAATATCAGCAGCCATTAAACCAGATTGATAGCCAAGATCGAAATAGCTGAACCCGCTGGCAGCAACGGCTCCTTTTTTCATGGAATCAAGTTCACCAACGAAAAGTGGAATTTTTTTGCTGTTTGCAACGGCAATAACCGTATCAAGAGCAGTAACTACGGTATTGTCAGTTGGAACATAAATCGCATCAACACGGCCAACTAATGATTCAGCTGCCTGCTTCACTTCTGCTGTAGTTGAAACAGATACTTCAACAAGTTTAGCACCCTTCTCTTCAGCAATTTTCTTAACTTCTTTCACCTGAACCACTGAATTTTGTTCACCAGAGTTATAGATCACACCAATATTTTTTGCTTTCACTTCGTCCGTAATAAAGCTAATTGTTTTTTTCGTTGCTTCTGGATGGTTATCGGTTGTACCAGTAATGTTTTTCCCTGGTTTATCAAAAGCCTCTACCAAACCTGCTCCCACAGGATCTGTCACCGATGTAAAGATAATCGGAATATCCTTGGTTGCATTCAATGCTGCCGTTGCACTTGGAGTGGCATTAGCAAAAATTAAATCCACTTTATCACCGACAAAATTATTGGCAATTGTTTGAGTGTTGTTCATATCTGCCTGAGCATTTTGTTCATCATAGCTTACCTTAATCCCTTTATCCTTTAAGGCTTTTTTAAAGCCTTCTGTCGCAGCGTCTAGAGATGGGTGTGGGGCAAACTGGGTAATTCCAACTTTGAACTCCTTATCCGCTCCTTCTTTTTCAGAACCCCCTGCTTTTTCTTTACTACCGCAGCCTGCAAGCAACATCATTCCCGCTAAGGCAATCGACAATACTTTAACTTTTTTCTTCATCTAGCTAAATCCCCCTTAAATAATAAAATACTAATTTTCATAAAATTTAATATATTAGAAATTATTCTAGTATTTTTTTGCACGAAAAGCAATAGAAATGCGTAAAATATTTTTTCGCTTTAAAGCAGCATAATTTAATAGGAAATCTTGACATTATTAAAAACCTTCACTTTCTTTTTAAACAACAAAAAATGCCTTCTTTTAAATGGAAGGCATTCTAGAAAACTATCTGGATAATATTATTTTTACCAATCACGGGTATTTTCAAGTAAGAGGTCAATTTCAACCTTTTTCATTTTATTGTTGCTTTTCTCAGATGTTAGATTTGACGTTACTTCTAGTAATTTGTCGATATCAATGATCACGGTTCCCATTTCTAACCTCCTGAATGTTAGTCTGTATTCTTTAATATAATATTCGACTAATCCATTAGAATAATGGGGGTACAATTTCAATCAATCTTCATAAAACGAAAAAGGACTAGAACTTATTTGTAAATTACTAGTGAAAGTATGATATATTTCACTAATAATTTTTCATAAAATTTTTGTTTTTAAGCTAGCTTCCTATTTTACTTAAAACTGGTTTTTTCATTTCTGTTTGTTTATTACCTTCACTGAAAAAATACTTCATCATTGGGGGTGTCACGATGGTAGTAACTAGTACTACTACCACTAAAACAGCAAATAATTCCTGACTGATTAATTTTGTCTCCAAACCAATCGAGGCAATAATTAAGGCAACCTCTCCACGTGAAACCATAGCAGCTCCAATTCCAAGTGAACTCTTCCAGGAAAAATGAGCTAGTTTTGCTCCCATTGCAGCACCGATTAACTTGGTTAAAATGGCTAGGATGCTAAAACCGATAATTAGCCCGAAATTTTTCGATATTCCGTCAAAGCTTACTGCCACCCCTATCGAGGTAAAAAATATAGGTACAAAAATGGAATAGCTGATTGTTTCCACTTTCTCAAATATTTTAAGTTTATATTCTGTTTGACTAATAGCAACCCCAGCGATGTACGCCCCTATAATCGCCGCAACACCTGTTATTTCGGCTACATAGGCAAACAGGAAGCAAATGATTAATGCACCCGTGACGAGCGGCTCCGTGACCTTTAATCGGGCAAATTTCTTTAAAACCCATGGAACCACCTTCCAAGCTACTAAAATAGCACTCATGAAAAAGAGGACCTTTTTAATAATCATCATGCTTAAATTCACTTCTCCACCGGCCATACTCATTAAAAAGGCCAGGGCGATAATCACAAGAACATCATCAATGACGGCAGCCCCTAAAATCGCGGTCCCTTCTTTAGATTTCATTTTATTTAACTCTTTAAGTGCTTGAACGGAAATACTTACACTTGTTGCTGAAAGTAATAATCCTAAAAATAAGGCTTCAAATGTTGTCATATTCATCAAAATTCCTGCTAAGTAACCTGAAACTAAAGGAACAATGATTCCACTGATTCCAACGAAGGTTGATGCCTTCCACGTGCGTTTAAATTCATTTAAATCAGTCTCCATACCTGCTATAAACATTAACAAGATGACACCAATTTGGCTTAGGTCTGCCAATGTTTTCGTATCTGAAACGAGGCCTAACACAGCTGGACCTAAAATAACCCCTATTAACAACTTCCCTAGAACCGAGGGCTGACCTAATTTAACGCAAATATCCCCAGCAATCTTAGATGCAAATAAAATAATCGCTAATTCAAAAATTAATTCCATCCAATCACCTTTCCTTCCTAAAAAATTAAAGGGTCTGCTTTATAAAAATCAGACCCTTTTTGGGAGAAAACAAAAAAAGCCTGTCAACCACGGGACATAGATATCCCTTGGTGACAGGCTCCTCCAAAAACAATAAATGATTTATTTAATTATTACTATTATAACAAACTTTATGTTTTTATTCAATGAGAATTAATTGCAGGCGGTCTTTCCCCTTTAGTCCCACTTTTTCATTTTATCAATTACTTTTTCCTTGAAACTGGTGATAAAGGTCGATTCACCTTTATTTACTTTTTGCTTATTCCATTCATTAAAGCTTGCTACGGTAATCAAGATAAGACCAGCAATTAATAAATAGAACCACCATGGCATATTCCCCCAGTATGGTCTAGTTTGCAGGAAGACATTTAATAATAATACACCTGCCCCAACAAAGAAATAGGATTTAATTTGCAGGAGCATACCTGCCATCATCGCTAACAATGAAAGTGTTCCTAAAATGATTGCATCATAAATCGTGTTGCTTGCTAAACCATCTTGAATTAATAATAGGGATAAGATTATTAGGACTCCCCATTTAACAGCCTTCGTTATATCAGAATAACTTCCCTTTAAACAACGTCGAATGAAAATGATTAGAATTATAAACGGAAGGACAATCACTTCACGTTCCCATAATGACGGAATATGAAGCATAGCCATTATGGAATAGTATGGTTGTAACAAATAGGCTCCACCAATTATTGTCAAAAGGACAGAGAACCTGGCAGGCACCCTTTTCCTTTGCAGCAAAAAGGAAGCTGAAATAAGCAATCCTGGCAGTGCCTGACACCAGATGTATTGATTCTCGAAACTGTACATAAGAGCGAAAAACATGAATGAAACTAGCGTAAATCCATCGAATTTTGTTTGCTGAATGTTCGATCCATATTCAACTAGCTTTTTATAAACGAATTGGCCAATAATCAACAGAACAATCCCTAAGCCACCAGACAGAATCATTTTATCGAGTTCATCTAATTCACCAAGATAAGAGTATTCAATCGTTGCAATAAATGCTAAAAATAATGGGATGACCCCTAGAAGATCCCATTTGATTTTATGCATATAAAACAGTGTCCCAACAATATAGGCAAGCGTGACAAGATACGGCAGCAAATCAAACGGAAAGGTAATTAATGTAAATACAATTCCGATTGTTGAAAATGGGACGAAATAATAAGCTGTCCGTTTCTTAAATTCATCCTTAGCGAAAAATGCAAATAGAAGAATGAAACCGCTAGTGATAGGGAATTCATAGTTTCCAAAATATCGATTGATTAATTGATCTAACCCAGTTGAAACAATAAAGTAGAGGGACGTAAAGCTCCCATAAAGAAAAACTTTTATCTTCCATTCTACCTTAGTAAACTTTGTACTAAAAGCATATACAAACACTGCCAAGATAAAGCTATAAATCGAGTCTGACTGATAGGCAAACCATGTGAAGAATAGCGCTAGTGGATAAATGCTGTGTCCAACCCAAGCAAAGGCAATGGAAAGATTCAAGTCATTTTTCTGACTGAGATAAGCGATTAGAAGCATGACCACTGCACTTGTTGAAGCAATTAGTGAATTAATGGTATGACTTAATGAAAATTTAAGCGTAATAGCTTGGATAATCGAAAAATACGTAAGCAGTACTGAGATACTTACAATAAAAGGGACCCACTTCGTACCAACTTTTTTATATAAATAAAAATACATACCGATTCCAACCAACAAAACAAGCGGCTGAACCCATAAATGATTAATCGGACTTAGCAAAGCATGGAAAATGGCAAATGTATAGAGTACCTGTGAGGTATATATTGATATAACACCTAATTCCTTTTCCCCAACTTTTTTCCATACAAAACTAAATAATAAAACCATGATTGCCCCAGCCGCAAAATTTATTGCATAACCATATTCATTAAGATAAACAGAAAAATTTGTATTAATTTCTTCTCCAAAAGCTACGATGGAAAGACCAAGTAAACCAGGAATACTCCATAAAGCGGCCTCCTGAAGATAAATCCGTGTTTCCTTCTTATATAGTAGAAAGGCAGCAACCACCAATAGTAATAACATAATGCCTAGTTCCCACCATAATAACCAAGAAATTGCAGACAAAATTGCAAGCACCATTATCGATAAGCCTACATCTCTGGAGGCAGTCTGAATGATCTTTACGTACTTTGAAAGTAGCGCAATGCCTAACCCAAAATATAGGATAAAACCTGCTAAAGACAACTGAAGAGAAAAATTGACCATATCGAAAGGCTGGCTTACTAATGCAATCGTTTCATAAATGCCAGAAGCTGCAAAAACTGAGCTTAAATACGGAAATAATCGTCTAGAACTTTGAGAGGATAAATAAATAAAGTTAACTGCAATGATAAAATAAGCAAGCATAAGCACAATCGATGGATTGCCTGCACGAAGGAGAATTCCTTCCAGGCTAATGTAAATAAACGCTAAACCTGAGATTACTGCACTTGTATATTGGAAGGCTTTATTTAATGTGAATTTATCATCCATAGCCTTTGGAACGAATACAATCCCAAATCCAATTAATGCATAAACAATCGCCCCAAAACTATCGAGGAAGCTATGCTCAATTAACTGATAGGCACCATAAACGATCATGACACTAAAAATGAAATGATATTCTTTTCGACCGCTCACATACATCATTGATAAATAAATAATCGCTGTTAACAGCAGGTTGAAGCTGTATAAGACCTCATTATCGTATAAAAAAAGCATAAATAAGGTACAAAGTACAAGATTTACTTGGACGTACGGAATAAATTCATTCGTAAATAATTTGAATGATTCCTTGTGTTTTAACTGATGATATACAAAAATAAAGATAGCATTAAAAACCATTAAACCTAGATAAAAGAAATCAATTTTTAGATGGAAGCTGGCTAAGAGAAAGGCAGTTCCTATGCTTATTGAGACATAGGTAAACCAAACAAATAATCTAGAAACTAAGTTCTTTGCAAATAAATAGTAAACAATAATTGGCAGCAAACTCCCGAGCGTTCCGAGTATATAACGTCCCTCCCCGGATATTGATAAATATGGTCCTAATAACCCAAACCATCCAAGCGATAGGATAAAAATTGGTAAAAACAAACTTCCAAGAACAATGAAGGCAAAGGCCGTCTTTTCAATTTTTAATATTTTCTTCGTTAAAAAAGCAATACCGTAAAATAATAAGGCAACAATTGCTATTGATCCACTTTTCATGAAACTTGTCATTGATTCCCAATTACTCGTCGCAACAAACAATCCACCTATTAATAAAAAGATTACCCCAATGTTTAATAACCAGGTAATATTCCTTTCACGAATTTCTTCTGGTGTTAACGTTTTTTTCACTTTTTGCGGTTTTGGCGGTGCAGCTTTTTGAATTGGCGTATTTTTTTCAGTGGATGGGGGTTTTGCCTCCATTTCTAATAAATCCATATGATATTGATAATGTGCCCTTGCTACGGTGTCGACAATTGCCTCAGAAAGGTACCCTTCTTCACGTAAAGTGAATAACTCTTTTCTAAAAATTTTCCTCTGCTCTTCTCTTATATTCGAATCCATGAAATCTCCCCACATTCATACCAAAATGGCAATCATACAAAATTTTCCTCTATAGTGTAATTTTACACCATTACTCAATATTTTCAATATATTCTCAAAAAAACATGAAATCTGCAACACTTTTTTTAAAGATTTTACGTTTGGGTAAAATATCTGTATGATGTAAGAGGATTTACTTAAATAGACGGAGGAAACTATGCTTACATATAATGAAAAATTAGCGATTATCGAATCATTTTCAGAGTTGGAACGAAAGAATGTTTCACTTGGACGAGTCAATTTTCAGTTCGAAGGCAGTATCTCTGATAAGAAAAACATTGTTTATCACTTACACCCAAATGGGAATGGATTTGTTTATGCTGGACAGCTGGACCATTATGATACGGATGAAAAAGGAATGGTCAATATCCGTGATTTCTCCGAAGACCAACTCCGTAAATTGTTAAAACAATCGATTCAATCCTTATCATCAGTCGAAAAAACGCCTGCTGAAGAAGCCATTATTGGAGATTCAAAAGAGGAACGTTGGGTAGATAGTGAAAATAATGTCCTGATTCTAGTTGAAGAAAATGAATCCTGGAATATCTATTATGGGTTAAACCTTGATGCTACCTTTGATACCTATGAGGAAGCTGAGGCGTTTTTGCAAGAAGAAGGCTTTACTAGGAAGTAATTTGATTGAACAAAGGCGGTGCATTTGCACCGCCTTATCTTTATTCACCTTTTTTGTCGATCCATTCGTCTAGGCGGATAATGCTTTGTTTTGCACGTTCATATTCAATGGTTCGGTAATGGTGCATGCCGCCTTCTTCCTCATCCTTTTCGTCGGCCCATTTAACAATTTGTTGTAATGGTGTCCGAACGATATCGTTTGATGGTAGAAAGGAGTCAGTATGAAATAAAATGGCGAGTGCAATCGTCTTAGCTTTGATTGGATTTTCACCAAGACGGATTAAGAGCTTGTGAGCCCGCTCAGCCCCTTTAATTGGGTGAATGTCATTTTGCTTGTATAAGTCATAATCCCATTTTCCATTTTTATACCATGTATAATGGCCCATGTCATGGAGGAGCCCTGCTTTTGCAGCAATGTCAACATCCAGTTGATGCTCCTTCCCTAATTGAAAGGCATGGTAGGCTACAGCAATCGCATGGGCAAGACCAGAACGGTTCAAATATTTTTGGGCAATATGATGTTCAAATATATTCAATAAGGTAACGTCTCTCATGCGATCTCTCCTAACTTTTTCAAAATAATATATTTCATTTATTATATGATAACAAATGGTACATGGCTATTTTTTTATATAAAAAAAACAGAAGGCATTCGAAGGCCCGCCGCTTCTTTTAAACAAATGATTAGCGTTTTGACTTTCTGTACCCTTCATCCTGCGCTTCTTTTTCTGAACAAAACCAAACGATGTTGTCGGTGGTGGAGTCGTAAAAACTACCGCCGGGTACATGATAGATATGAGAATTTGCATTCCCTTTGATCTTCCCTTTACAATCTAAGTTTGATTCCTGATCATCACTTGGGTTATTTTGATAGTTGTTCCCTGAAGATGCTTTTGAATTTGTACCTTTTTCTTCCGTTTCTTTGACATTTTCAGTATTATACCCATCCTCTTGAGCATAATTTTCAATCGACCAGATTCCTACACCTTTTTCTTGTGCTTTCTTTTGAATCGCATAAAATTCATCAACATATTGGGTGTTCGGAGCATAAATATAGGCCACACGAGCAAGGCCTTTTTCCAACAGCATTTCATTAAACATTTTTCCATTAACATAAATATAGGCAAGTAGGCGCCCATATTTATCACGTCCGTCTCCAATTCCAAGTTCAATTTCAACTTTAGTACCAACGGAGAGAATTTCCTTTGTATACTCGGAGGCTTCTTGTCCAAATGGCTGTACTCCTAAGCGGGGATGATGTGTCTCAGGTGTATCCACACAGAGCATTCTTACCTTTTCTATCTTCCCATTAAGGTTAACATTAATAGTATCACCATCGACATTCTTGACGATAGTTGCGGGAAGTAATTTCTTATTACCGGTTTTCGATTGAGGTACTTCTGTTTGAGAGAGTGAAGGTGTCTTTGGATCGCTCGTTTCATTCGTATGAACTTCATTGTTTTTGACAACAGAAGAAGTTTTAGAGTCACTTTTCTGCTTAGATGGTTCGCTATTAGAACACCCTGAGAGAATGATAGGAATAATTACGATAAACGATATTATTAATTGGAGAATTCTGTTGTTCATAGATAGTGCCCCTTTAAATTATTAATTTTATCTATTGTAACAAAAGAAAAAGAGAGAAGTTAATGCTCCTCTCTCTTTGACCTTGTTACTTTTCTTCTGTTACTTTGTCAACTTTTGGGCCTAGATATTCATAATCGTTAGGATTGATCGGTGTATATCCTTTTGGCTTATAGAACCGCAGCAGGTCTTTGTAAACTATTTCATCGGACATATTTAGCTCTGTATTAACTTTGCTATCTACATCCTTACATGTAGTACTATCTTCTAATAACTCACCTGTTAAAGAGGAGTAACATTTTTCATTTATTTGGATAGCCTCAGATGTTACAAAGTCACCGTTTCTGAATAATGCCCAATTACGGTGTTGTTTAGAAAGTAAATCTGAACCAAATTCCATATAATCTTTCGTATCAATACCTAATAAATGGAGAACGGTTGGACGGACATCGACTTCCCCGCCAACTTGGTGTTGAATTCCACCCTTTACACCAGGTACGTGAATAAATAATGGTACACGCTGTAATTTTGCATTGATTGCAGGTGTAATTTCGTCCACACCCATAACCTTCGCCATTGCATCATTATGGTTCTCAGATATTCCGTAATGGTCACCATACATTACAATTATTGTATTGTCATACATACCATTAGCTTTTAAATCATTAAAGAATTGCTCAAATGCCTGATCCATATAGTTTGCAGATTGGAAATATTGGTTTACAACCGTATCACCGTAATCCCCAGCAGGAAAATCAGTATCTTCCGGATCCATTTCAAATGGGAAATGATTAGATAGTGAAATAAACTTTGTATAGAACGGCTGCTTTAAGCTTTCAAGTAATGGAATAGATTCTTTAAAGAAAGGTTTATCTTTCATTCCATAGTTTTTTGTATTTTCATCTGACATGCTGTAGTATTCTGCATCAAAGAATTGATCGTATCCAAATGCTTTATAGATAACATTTCGATTCCAGAACGTCTTATAGTTCCCGTGTAACACTGCAGAACTATATCCCTGTCCTTTTAGAATAGAAGGCATAGCTTGATAAGTGTTCTGGGCTTTGTTAACAAAAACAGCACCTTGTGCCATTGGATATAATGAATTTTCCATTAGAAATTCGGCATCCGATGTTTTCCCTTGTCCTGTTTGATGATAGAAATTATCAAAATAGAAGGTATTATTGTCATGTGCTAATGAGTTCAAAAATGGTGTTACTTCTTGTCCGTTAGGCATTTTATAATCAATCATAAAGCTTTGAAAGGATTCCATCGAAATATAAACTACGTTCATACCTTTTGCTTTACCAAAATATTTTGGATTTGGTGCAGCATAGTTTGCTTTACGATAGTTCTCAACATCTGTAATATCACTGCTATCCGCTAAAGCCCGCTGACTCGATGATTTTATATTTTGGATCACATCATAAATGGTAAAGTTATACGCTCCAAGGTATTTTACTAAATAATTTCGGTCAAATGAACGTGACAGTAACTGCGGACGATCCTTTTCTGCTAAACCTAAATTAAATAGAAAAGTAGTAATTGAAAATAATAGAACAATCTTAAAGGTCTTTCTGTTCGTCACCGTAACTTTTTTGAATACGGTTAATGCTAACGCGATTAAAATAAACATATCTGTAAAATAAAAAATGTCAAACGGAGACATTAATGAAAGTGCACTGTCGCCAAGTTGACCAGCGTTTGTTTTGGTTTGCATTAGAACCGGAACCGTAATGAAATCATTAAAAAATCGATAATAGGCAATATTTGCATACAATAAGAATGATAATAGAAAATTTGTTAATATCATAATCAATTTTGAATGCTTTTTAAAAAGCAGGGCAAATCCAAAGAAGAAAAGTGCTGAACTTAATGGATTTATTAAAAGCAAAAACTTCTGTAGGCTATTTTCAATACCTAAGTTAAATTCAATTTGATATGCAGCATAGGTTTTGATCCAAAATAATAAAACAGCTGCTATAAAGAATGTAATATGACTATTGGTTAATGTTTTTGGTAGTCTAATTTTATTCATCTTTAAATTCTCCTCTCACTTACCAATTAAGCTTCGGTAAACGAACCTCAATCACTATATCACATTTCTTTAAAAAATAAAAACATAAGTCTTGCTATTTTTATCTATACTTTTCTACAACATTCTACACTTTTCCCCGCCATCTCGGGCAAGCAAAATCATTACCTTCAACAACTTGGTCATTTCTTAAAAATTGAGATATACCTTTTATTTTTATGTCCGTTCTCTTTGGGACATGACTGTTTTCAATCTTCAATAATATAAGACGAAATAAGTTTTATTTAGTTTCAAATTTTTTTCTTGTTAAATTTTCTATTCTTCCATAAATTATATCTTAGTCGGAACAATCCTTGAGGCATCATTTCTACATATCATAAACCCGAACGTATGAAGGAGCAATATGAATTTAGACTTATCTTTAACATACGGTAAGGAGAAAGATTACTTGAATGAACTACTTAAACATTGGATAGCATATACACAGAGGAATGTAGAAAAAATTTAAAAGGAGAATACGATGCCCAGAATTAGGCCTGAATTTACAAAAAGCCCATATTTTGTTGATGAACCAGGAAATTGGCATTTAAAGCCTGGCGCTCCAAAAGATCTCCAAGTCGAGCTTGAAAATTATCTTAATAGCTTGGGTGATGATGACGAGCCAGGAACTATCAATGGTATACATATCAACTACCCTTAAGAATTTTTAATGCCAATTATATAATAGAAGAAAGCAGTTGCAAATGTATTTTATTGGAATGAAATGAAGATCATTAAATGACTATTTTATAGGAGTGAATATAATGAATATTAACCGTGTAAAACAAATTTTGTCATCATCTGCTGATATAGAAGTAAAATATAATGGTACATCGGTTTGGATTGACCAATTAAATGAAGATGGACATACAGCAACAGTACATTTACGAGGCCCTTTGGAAGAACGTTCAGTTGTTGAAATTGGAGAACTTATCGAGGAATAATTTTTTCAGACGATCTTTTCATTGAAAAGATCGTCTTTTTTTACAACTTAAAAGGCAGGATTGAATTCCTGCCTTACACCATATCTTCATTCTCTTTTTCTATATCACTTGGTTCTGGCTGTTCTCCTTGGACAATACCCCCAAGTACTTCTCTGTTGTTCAGACTTGCATCTTTTCCTGCACCTGGTGCGATATTCGACATTGGAAGTTGTTCTAATTCTTTACCTCTAGGCATTATTCCTCACTCCTTTATGTTAAGGTTTCCAATATGGCGGAAAAATAACATAAAAAAATAAGTTCTAAATTTTGTTAGTGATTTAAAATACTATCCCTGGCGAGTAATTGTATCGTCATGTCATCCATTGGTGGATTATGAAGGCCTGCTCTTACATCTCGATAATACCGCTGTAACGGATTTTTCAATGAAAGACTTTTTGCACCTACGATTCTCATTGCTAAATCCACAACTTCGATTGCGTTATTGGTAACTGTTAATTTTGCTGCACCTAAAGCAGCCCCCATTTTTTCCCTAGCTTGATCGTTTGAATGATCCCACTGTTTTGCAACCCCATATAAGAAATACTCGGACTGCATTAATTTCAACTCAATCTCTCCAAGTTTTTGCTGAACATTTGGTAAATCGATAATTGGTCCGACAATACTATTCGGAGAATATTCCTTAGCAAATTGAATAGCATAACTTTGGGCTGCTTTTGCTATGCCGAGATAACATGCTGGAATATGAAGTAGCCATCCATTCGCTCTTTTTCCGTTCGAACTAAACTTTTCCACAAGATATTCATCACCTACCAAACAATTATCCAAAATTAAGTCATGACTCCCTGTTCCTCTTAACGAGATACTGTCCCAAGTTTCCTCAATAACCAATCCTTTTGTGGATCGTGGAAGTAGAAAATTGGCCACATCATTGGTTTCTTTGATTGTTGCACTAACTATAAAGTAATCTAGGACGGGGGACATGGTAGTAAATGTTTTTCTCCCTTTAATAACCCAGCCATTCTGACTTTTTTCTGCTGTGGTTTCCGGTCTGCCGCCTCGTGTAGGACTTCCAGTCTTCGGTTCACTTTGAGCACTATTTATTAATGCTCCATTTTTCACTTGTTTACAAAGATACTTAAAGATCGACTCATCCCAAGAGCTTTTTTCATTTAGATTCATAATAATTCCCATATGCCATCCAATCGAAAGTGCTGTTGCCCCGTCACCTTCCGCAATCGTTTCTTGGAGTCGAATTAGTTCATAAAGCGAGATATCCTCTCCACCATGCCTTGAAGGAACAGTTAATGCCGTGTAACCTGTATTTTTCAGATCCTGAATATTTGCATACGGGAAACTACCTTCTATATCTACCTGAGGTGCTCGTAATAGGAATTGTTTTGAAAGTATTCTCATTAACTCTATTCGTTCATCCAATGTATCTTTTTCTTGAAAGTTCATCTCTCATCTCTCCTATCCCATTAACAAAAAATCGTTCAAACCCCTAGTCTCATTAACCAGGGGTTTGTTTCTTATTCTAAATTAGCGAATTTTTCCAAATCTCGGTTTTCACCGATTACTACTAGTACATCACCGTAATTAATTTTTTCATCAGGAGATGGTGAAATGTTAATTTCATCTTCATGCCGAATCGCGATGACGCTCAAATTAAACTTTGCCCTTAAATCTAGTTCCCTTAAGGTTTTCTCCATCATCCTATCGGGGATTTTTACTTCCTCTACACTATAATCCTTCGATATCTCAATAAAATTTAAGACATTAGGTGATAACAGCTGATGGGCGACTCGAATTCCCATATCTCGTTCAGGAAAGACGACCCAGTCTGCCCCAACCTTTTTTAATACTTGACCATGTAGTTTATTTAATGCTTTGGCAATCACCTTTTTTACACCTAGTTCCTTCAATAATAAAACAGATAGGATACTTGCTTGAATATCGTCTCCGATTGCTACAATAACTGTATCAAAATTACGGATCCCAATCGATTTTAATGCCTCAGCTTCTGTTGAATCGGCAATCACGGAATGAGTAACGAATGGATGGGATTCTTCAACTCGTTCCTCATTCACATCGACTCCAAGCACTTCCTGCCCAGATTCATATAACTTATTGGCAATACTTAGTCCAAACCTACCTAATCCAATCACTGCATATTGATTAGCCACTGTCTCCTTGTACCTCCTTGGTGTAAAAAACTACCCAATCGTGATTTTTCCCTTCGGATACCGGAATGCATCAGGTTTTCTGCGTATTGTCACCGCATAAGCAATAGTTAATGGTCCTACCCTGCCAGCAAACATAGTAAAAATTATCAATGCCTTGCCAAGTGATGATAATTCTGGTGTCAATCCCATTGATAGCCCGACTGTTGCAAAGGCAGAAGTTACCTCAAATACTATTGTTAAAAAATCTTGTCCGTGTTCAGAAATGGTTAGAATGAGTGTCATTAGCATGACGAGAAATAATCCACTAAATGTGACGGTTAATGCTTTATAAATCGTTTCATATTCAATCCGCTGACGGTAAAAAATAACATCCTCTTTCCCGCGAATTTGTGACCAAACAGCTCCAATGAGCGTTGTAAAAGTGGTGGTTTTGATCCCCCCGCCTGTCGACCCAGGCGATGCACCAACAAACATGAGTAACACAATTAATAATAATGATGATTGAGTTAGATCACCAATATTTAATGTGTTAGCCCCTGCTGTTCTTGCCGTAACAGATTGGAATAATGACCCAAGGATTTTCCCTGAAAACGACAATGGTTTTAGCGTTAATCCATTAGAATATTCAAGCAGTAATATACCAACTGTACCTACTACTATTAAAACGCTGCTCGTCATTAAGACAAGCTTTGTATGTAATGATAGCCGTTTTGAAACACGATATTCAAAAAGTTCGTTCATAACGATAAAGCCGATCCCACCTAAGATAATTAATGCACTAACGGTCAACGTAACGGTTGGATCGTCAACATAACTGGTTAAACTATGAAACTCCCCCATTAAGTCAAATCCTGCATTGTTAAAGTTGGAAATTGAATGGAAAATTCCATAATAAATCGCTTTTCCTATCGGCATGTCAAAGGAAAAACGGATAGATAAAAGCACAGCACCAAGGAACTCAATCACCGCTGTAAAAATTAAAATTCGTCTTACTAGCCGTACAATCCCCTCCATTGATAAATTATTTAAAGATTCTTGAAGTAGAAGCCTTTCTTTTAAAGATATTTTCTTCCCTAATAGGAAGGCAAAAAACGTTGCAAACGTCATAAATCCAAGTCCACCGACTTGAATCATACATAAAATAACCACTTGACCGAATATCGAAAATGTGGTCCCGGTATCTACGACAACTAAACCTGTTACGCATGTTGCAGAGGTTGCAGTGAACAGGGCGTTTAAAAATGACAAACCTTGCCCATTTGAAGTCGAAACCGGCATCGTAAGTAGAAATGTTCCTAGTAATATGATCAAACCAAAACCTAGAACAAGAATCTTTGGAGGATCTAGATATATTTTTTTGCGCAGAATAGTTCTCTCCCTTACTACTTTAATGTTATTTTTAACAAACAATTAATAATCATGTGTTATCTATGATCTTAATTTTTTTCTCCTTGTTCATGCCTCTATTTTTAAATATTGTAAATCTATAATACAGGAAAAATATACAATTACGAACAAAACATGTAAATTAAAGATGTGAATTGGTACACCTTAGAAAAATTTTTACCATGAGTGTGTCAAATGTGTGTCATAACTCACTGTTGATTGACTATATGTTGTTCTATAATACAAGAAGTAAAACTTTCCATGTTCATAAACACTCTTTATATAACGACTTTTTGAGGAAATAATAAAATAGCATGGGAATTGAAGGGGGATTGTTATGAAACAAGGGTCAAAACAACTATTTATACAAACTGGAAGTCTGTTAGCAGGTTTTATGGTTTGGGTACTGATATCATCACTAATGCCGTTTATTAAAGTAGATATCCAACTTACTTCATCTCAAATTGCATGGACTACGGCGGTCCCTATTATCCTCGGTTCACTTCTTCGAGTTCCGATTGGCTACTGGACCAATCGCTATGGAGCTCGAATTTTATTTACAATCAGCTTTATTATACTGCTCATTCCAATTGCGTTGTTAAGCTATGCTAATTCCTTATTAACATTAATCTTAGGAGGATTTTTACTAGGGATTGGCGGTGCTGTCTTTTCCATCGGTGTTACCTCTCTTCCCAAGTATTATGAAAAAACAAAGCATGGGTTTATTAACGGAATTTACGGGGCAGGAAATATTGGTACGGCAATTACTTCCTTTTCCGCACCCGTGCTTGCTACCGCCTATGGATGGAGAAACACCATTAAAATCTTCCTGATAGTTGTATTAATCTTTGCAATTTTAAACTTTATTTTTGGGGACAAAAAGGAACGAAAAGTTAACATTTCCTTACTCGATCAAACCAAAGGGGTATATAAAAATCCAAAACTTTGGTTTCTAAGTTTATTTTATTTTATCACGTTTGGTTCCTTCGTTGCTTTCACCATTTATTTACCATCGTTTTTAGTTAATCACTTTGAATTAGATAAAGTCGATGCAGGACTCCGGACAGCAGGTTTTATTGCTTTGGCAACCTTTTTTAGACCCATAGGTGGATGGTTGGGCGATAAAGTTAATCCTTTTCTTATTTTAATGGCTGTTTTCTTTAGCCTAACTTTTGCAGGATTTCTTTTGTCATTTACTCCATCACTGCCGATTTATTCCTTTGGTTGCTTATTAGTTGCTTTCTTTGCGGGAATTGGAAATGGCGCTATCTTTAAACTAGTCCCTTTATATTTTTCCAATCAAGCGGGTATTGTGAATGGAATTGTTTCTGCCATGGGAGGACTGGGTGGTTTTTTCCCGCCAATCATTCTCACGATTCTCTTTGATTGGACTGGTCATTATGCGATTGGGTTTATGTCCCTATCTGAATTTTCTTTAGCAAGTCTGGTTATCGTAGTATGGCTATATTATCAAGATAAGTTGGATATTTCTGCAAAGATTGTAAACCATGCCTTAGATGGTATTTGTGTAACCGATGTTACTGGCATTATTCAAAGCGTTAATCCCGCATTCACAAAAATCACTGGCTATAGTCAAGCAGAGGTAATCGGTAAAACCCCAAGTGTTCTTCAATCCGGTGAACATGACAACGAGTTTTACAAAAAAATGTGGTTTAGTTTAAAAACAGACGGGGTTTGGGAAGGTTATATTTGGAACAAACGCAAAAACAATGTAATTTATAGAGAATGGCTAACTATTACAGCCATTAAAGATGACGTAGGTGAAACAAAAAACTTTGTAGGTATGTTCTATGAAGATAACGAAAAATCCTAAAAAGGCAGTATAAAAGAGATCTTCCCCGTGGAGGTCTCTTTTTTTGTAACCTTGGGCAATTTATTACAACTTTTTGTCAACTTCCTTGAGTTCACAGTTCGTTCACTGTTTTTGTGACGTACGTCACAATATTCATGTTACTATCTGTTTTATAGTAATTACACAAACAACTAAAACTTTATAAAAATTAAAATTTGAACACAAATTAGGGGGAAATATAATGGCCAGAATTAATTATTGGAATCCAGAGGACGAAAAATTTTGGAACGCTGAAGGAAAAAAACATGCCCGACGAAATCTATGGATATCTGTACCATCATTGATGATCGCTTTTATCGTATGGCAGATATGGTCAGTCGTTGCCGTTAGACTTAACGACATCGGTTTCCATTTCACCGAAGAACAATTATTTACACTTGCAGCAGTTCCTGGTCTTGTCGGTGCGACACTTCGCTTTGTTTACACATTTGCAGTCGGCTCTATTGGTGGAAAAAACTGGACAGTGATTTCAACAGCAATCTTAGCAATTCCAGCGATTGGTATTGGCTTTGCAGTCCAAAATCCGGAAACACCATTTTCTATCATGTTATTGCTTGCAGCCCTTTGCGGACTAGGCGGAGGTAATTTCTCATCTTCGTCAGCAAATATTAGCTTTTTCTTTCCAAAAAAGGAAAAAGGGACAGCACTTGGTATTAATGGTGGTTTAGGAAACATGGGTGTATCTCTGTCGTTCAATTCGTTACACCATTAATTGTTACCTCAGGAACTTTTGCATTAGTTGGCGGCAAACAAGTTTTAGCAAATGGTCAGGAAGTTTGGTTACAGAACGCGGCATTTATTTGGGTGATTCCTATTGTCATCTTGACAGTTTTAGCAATGTTTAAGATGGATAATGTACCAGGTGCAAAACAATCAGTTTCGGAACAATTTGTGATTGTAAAACGGAAACATACTTGGATTATGGCAGCCCTATATGTAGCAACCTTTGGTTCATTCATTGGTTATTCAGCGGCATTTCCGCTTTTATTAAGATCACAATTCCCTGAGCATATATCACTTGCCTTTCTTGGTGCATTAGTGGCCGCAGCTTCAAGACCTGTTGGTGGTTGGATGGGAGACAAACTTGGGGGTGCAAAGGTAACTTCCTATGTTTTAGTCATCATGGGAATTGGCGCTGCAGGGGTTATTTATTTCCTAAACGGAAAACAATTTGCTGGATTTTTATTATCCTTCTTAATTCTGTTCGTTGCATCTGGTATTGGTTCAGGCTCGACTTTCCAAATGATTCCGAACCTTTTTATTCCTAAAGAAGCAGCACCTGTAATTGGGTTTTCAGCGGCATTTGCAGCCTATGGTTCATTCTTTATTCCTAAACTTTTCGGGTGGTCAGTTAAGGCGACGGGCACTCCTGTTACAGCTTTTTACTTCTTTATTGCTTTTTATGTAGTAGCATTTGGACTCAACTGGTATTTCTATCAAAGAAAAGCTACAGCAACTAAATCAATAACACAACAAGTCGGATAAATCCGGCTTGTTTTATTTTATTAAACTGTTATACTTGGCTGTTGATTTCCGCTCCAGGCGCTTCGCTTTCCGCGGGCGTTCCGGGGAGCCTCCTCGGCGCCGTCCTCCCGCAGGAGTCTTCGCGCCTTCCGCTCCAATCAACATGTGCCAAAATTAACAATGAGCTGTAACTTAGCCAATTAAAAAAACGCAGTCATTAAACTGCGTCGATTTAAAAATTCTCTATATCCTCGATATCGCAACCGCACAAGCCTTATATTCGGCTGTTCCTGAAATAGGATCAAACTCATTTAAGGTTAAGACATTGGTCGGTGTTTCACTCCAGTGGAAGCTCATAAAAACGAGCCCTGGGACTACTTGTTCTGTAATCTTCGCCTTTACCTGTAGTTCTCCTCTTCTCGAGCGAACCTGTACCACTTCACCATCTGTTATACCTAAAGCTGCAGCATCGTTTGGATGAATATCAACAGTTTCTTCTGTTTGTTTTAATTTAACTCCAGCAGCATAATGACGCGTCTGAGAATGTGTATTGTAAGATTCATAACGTCTTCCTGTTGTTAGTGTAAATGGATATTCAGCATCAGGGAGTTCCAATGGTGCAGTATAATCTACCGGTACAAATGCTGACTTTGTTGATGTCGACTCCATTTGGTGGAACCTCTCGTGCAAGATAAGTGTTCCTGGATGGTTTTCATCTGGGCAAGGATAATGAATACCATACTCTTTTTCAAGTCTTTCATACGATATGCCCCCGTACATCTCCCAAGCTAGTTTTCTAACTTCATCCCAGATTTCTTCACTGTTGTTATAGTGAATAGGATAGCCCATAATCGTAGAAAGGTCACATAGGATTTCCCAGTCTTCTTTCACATTAGGGTGTGGTTCTACCGCTTTGCGAACCCTTTGAACTCTCCGGTCGGTGTTGGTATATGTTCCATCCACCTCACCCCATGAACGTGCTGGTAATACAACATTAGCCATTTTTGCTGTTTCCGTTAAGAAAATATCTTGAACAATTAATAAATCAAGCTTTTCAAACAATGTTTGTGTATGATTCATATGAACATCAGCAAGGAGCGGGTTTTCACCAATGACATAAAGTGCCTTTAATTCACCCGTCTCGATCCGATCAAAAGTTCTCGTTTGTGTGTCACCAACTCTTGGGTTTAGTTCAACATTCCATTCCTTTTCAAACCGCGCCCGCGAATCACGATTTGCTATGCTCATTCCACCTGTTAATTGGTTTGGCAAACAGCCCATATCACCCGCACCTTGAACATTATTCTGACCTCGAAGCGGCATGACACCAGAGCCTGTTTTACCGATATTCCCAGTTAATAATGCAAGATTTGCTATATCAAATACATTATTTACACCACAGTGATGCTCCGTAATCCCGAGCGTGTACGCAATCATTGAACCGTTTGAAGTGGCGTACTCTCTTGCAGTTGCAGCAATGTCATCCGCATTTAAACCGGTAATCGATGCAGCGTATTCCAGCGTAAAAGGCTCGACTTGCTTTTCTAACTTCTCGAAATCAAGCGTAACCTGTTGAACAAACTCTGGACTGTATAAACCTTCTTTTAAGATGACTCTAATAAAAGCATTGATAAGAGCAATATCTGAGCCCACATTTAATTGCAAATGGCGATGGGAAGATTTTACCATATCTATTTTCCTTGGATCTATGACAATTATTTTCAAACCAGCTTTTGCAGCTTTTTTCATACGATTTGCAATAATGGGGTGTGCCTCTGTTGTATTTGAACCCATCAAAAGTAACACTTCAGCTCGATCAATATCATCTAGTGTATTAGTCGGTGAACCGCTTCCAAAAACAGTTGCCAGACCGGCAACGCTAGAGGCGTGTCAGGTGCGGTTACAGCCATCAATATTGTTACTATTAATGACCGCCCTCATAAATTTTTGAGTAACAAAATTGGATTCGTTTGTATTTCTCGCGCAAGCGAACATGGATATCGAGTCTGGACCCCACGTAGTTTTTATGTTGGATAATTGACTAGCAATAAATTGATATGCTTCATCCCAAGTGGTTTCGACTAGCTTTCCTGCTTTACGGATTAGTGGAGATGTTAATCTATTTTTTGCATGTACGTATTCATAGGCAAATGCGCCTTTTACACATGTCTGCCCTTTGTTCACTGGTGCTTCCTTGTCACCGCGGATTTTCATGATTTTGTTGTCTTGTACTTCAAGGACTAAGCCACATCCAGTACCACAGTAACCGCAGATCGTTTTAACAAAATTTGCTTCTCCCACCATTTTCACTCCCCTATAAAAACATTAATACCTCTATTACCATATTAATCTATTTAAAAAAATTGTGGATTTCTTTTTCAAAAAATATTTGTCTTTTTCTTGAATGAAAATTTTGGGAATAAAAAAAACGAGAGATTAGATCCCCCGCTTTCAGGCAATTTTTGCCGGTAATAAGATATTAAAGGTTGTTCCTTTATTAGGTTCACTTTCCACAAACACCTTACCATTATGGCTTTCAATTATTTTGAAACTAACCATTAAGCCTAAGCCGTTACCATTCTTCTTGGTTGTGTAAAAAGGTTCTCCTAATTTCTTTAATTTTTCTTTGGATATTCCTACTCCTGTGTCTTGAATAGAAATTTGGACATTATTATCATGTATGATTGTTTTAACATGTAATTCGCCACCATTAGGCATAGCTTCAATTCCGTTTTTAATGAAATTCAGAAATACCTGCTTTAAGCGATTCTCATCACATTCAATTTGAATATTTTCATGGTGACAATCAAAGGTCAAACGAACATTTTTCTTCCTCGCTTCGAATTCAAGCAAGGAGACGACATTCTTTATAACAGGAACAACATTTTTTTCTTCCAACTCCACTGCCTTTGGTTTTGCCAATACCATAAAGTCCTCAACAATCGTATTAACCCGTTCAATTTCATCAAGAATGATACTTAAAAACTCCATTCGCTCCGGATCTTTTTCGTCTAACTGCAAGAATTCCGCGTACCCTTTCATTGAGGTTAGTGGATTACGGATTTCATGAGCAACACCTGCAGCCAATTGTCCAACAGCAGCGAGCTTATCCTGACGATGGAGGACCTCTTCTGTTTTCTTCCGCTCTGTTATATCATTGCGAATCGCAAGGTATTGGTATGGCTTTCCTTGACCATTAATAAATGGAACAATGGTTGTGTCCACCCAATAATAAGTTCCATCTTTAGCTTTATTTCTAATTTCACCCTTCCAGACATTTCCAGAACCAATAGTTTTCCAAAGATTTTTGAAAAAGTCCTTTGAGTGGTAACCAGAATTTAGAATATTGTGGTCTTTCCCCAGGATTTCTTCTCGATTATATTTAGATATCTCACAGAACTTGTCATTTACACTTGTGATCATCCCTTTTGCATCGGTAAATGCGACAATTGAGGATTGATCAAGCGCAAATTTTATATCAATATTCTCTTTAATTGTTTCCTTAAGATGTTCTTCCGCCTTTTTGCGATCAGAAATATCTGAACGTATTGCAATATATTGGACAGGTTTACCTTTTTTATTCAAAAAAGGAACAATTGTAGTATCCACCCAATAAAACGTCCCATCCTTTGCTTTATTTCGAATTTCCCCGCGCCATATTTGTCCAGCTTGTATCGTACGCCATAGGTCTTTGAAAAACTCTTTAGAATGATAGCCAGAATTTAATATTCTATGGTTCTGACCGATAATCTCATCCTTTTTATATTTAGAAATTTCTTCAAATTTATCATTTACAAAAATTATTGTTCCTACTGGGTTTGTAATCGCAACAATGGTTGAAGCATCAAGTGCAGCTTTGATGTCTTTTAAGTTTGTATCCGTCGTCATTAATTGTTTACTAATTAATGTACTAGATAAGATAAGTCCACCGATTATTAATACTGATACGAAAAGTACCAAATAAATAATAAATGGACTATCAGCGCTCGATCCCCCAAGAACTTTTGTTGTCGGAAATGAGGCTCTCCTTAAAAGAAAATGACCTTCGATAATTGCTAATGACATAATGATTGCACTAATTGGTTTTAACCAAACCTGATTACTTTGGGTATAGCTTTTTGAAGAAAAAAGAATCCATAAAGAAAATAAAAAGGAACCACAGATTAAAAGTCCTGAAAAAACAAGCAAAAGGACATTATATTTACTATTTACATTCATTGCATATAATCCGATTACCTGTATTGCAATAACTGCAAAGGTTAGAAATACACTGCCCACGATTAAATGATAATATTTAATTTGTTTTCCATAAAATGAAAGGAAAGCCATTCCTGTAAAAGCAAACCCAATAGCCATTGAAAGAATAGTAAGTGGAATATGATAACTTGCGAACCGATTTGTATCTGCTGAAATGAGTCCGATAAAGTTCATGATCCAAATCCCGATTCCCATAGATAATGTTCCACCCAAAAACAGGAGCCTCTTATTTTTTTCAGACGACTTAATTAAAGTAAACATATCTAATGCTGTATATGATGCCATGATGGTTAAACCAATGGCAATAATAATGAAATAAGGTTGAAAAGTCCCGATTATTGCATTCATTTACCAGCATCTCCCCACTTTCTATAATGCTTTTCTACTATGATTGTAATGTAAATCGTAATGTGATGGAAGCACCAAATATCGAAGATTGTCAATTTCCCTTTATTTTAACCGATAAATAATCGTCCAATTAAAACAAGAAAAACGGAATAAATTAATTCTTGTGATAAAAGACTTATTTTTTTAAAAAGGGCAGATTTTTTTTAAAAAAAGTCTACACATTTTTATTTATTTCAGCTATACTGTACTATAACAAGAGTGATTCAAATAAACTGTATTAATAAAGGGGGATTTTTATTATGTTAATGAGTCCAGTTGAGTTTTTTCGTACATTGCAAAAAAAGGAATGTTCAGAGTGTGGTCAGCACATGGAGGAACAAGCAGAAAGTTATTTTATGGAATGTGACCGCTGTTTAGCTAAAAAAGAGGAATAGTTCAAAAAAACTCTCCATTTTTGGAGAGTTTTTTTGATATTAATCATTAATGATATCTACTGTATTCAATATATTTCCGTTTTGGAGAGAATTAGGAAGGCATAATCCCTTTTAGGGAAGCAAACCCTTAAGATAAGGAGTTGAATTGAATGTTTAAAAAGGATAATTCTCGAACAGAACAAACTAGAGACTCTCTAAAAGAAACTTTTGCTGGTCGCACGAAAACTGTTTCAGGTGATTCAGTGGATGAACTTAGAAATCTTGAAGAAGCCAACACGTTAATTAGCGGAGATGAGATTCAACAGCAAAATGAAAATCTATAGAAAGGCGGTTAAATTATATGGGAATGATTGATATAGCTAATGCTAAACCGGGTGATGAAGTTTATATTATTTATCGGAATCCTACTTTTCTAACTGCCGCAAATATTAAAGCCGCCGAAATTGTCCAACATCCATATAACCCTGATAACTTAGCGTTATATCTTAATGAGAAATTTCTTGACCTTGAAGAGGATGATGCACTTTTTAGCAGCTCTGATGCAGCAAAAAAGGCATATGATACACATTTTTTTGATTTTGGTGAATAAGAAAAGACTGTCATTTATCTATGACAGTCTCAGATTGTAGACAAAAGGCA